>JBEKYV010000218.1:0-6248 GCA_049510515.1 Solirubrobacteraceae bacterium
CCGTCCCAGTCCCATGCCCCTCAACCACATCAACGTCCGCAGCAGCAAGCCTCGCACTGGCGAGCGCCTGACGAATCACACGTTCCTGCGCCGGACCACTCGGCGCCGTCAACCCGTTGCTTGCACCGTCATGGTTCGCAGCACTGCCGTGGACCAGTGCGTGGACGCGATGTCCGTGGCGGCGTGCGTCCGAGAGTCGCTCGACGAGCAGGAGTCCTGCCCCCTCGGAAAAGCCGGTGCCGTCAGCGGCGGCACCGTAGGACTTGCAACGAGCGTCGGGCGAAAGAGCATGCTGGCGGCTGAACTCGACGTAGATGAACGGGGTCGCGAACACGCTCACGCCGCCGGTGAGCGCCATCGAGCATTCCCGCTGGTGCAGCGCTTGACAGGCGAGGTGCAGCGCGACGAGAGATGAGGAGCACGCCGTGTCGACGGTTACTGCCGGCCCCTGCAGCCCGAGCGTGTAAGCCAAGCGCCCAGACGCGACGCTTGGGTTGGTGCCGGTGATGAGAAGACCCTCAGCGTCACTCGGGGTTGGTGCACGGCGCCCGTAGTAGTCGCCGATCACGCCGGTGAAAACCCCGGTGTCGGTGCCGCAAAGCGCCGTTGGCGCGATCCGCGCGTCTTCGATCGACTCCCAGGCGCATTCGAGGAGGATCCTGTGTTGGGGGTCCATTGCCCTCGCCTCGCGCGGGCTGATGCCGAAGAAATCAGCGTCGAAATCGCCAGCGTCGTAGAGAAAGCCGCCTTCGCGTGTATCGGTGGTACCCGTCTTGCCCGGCTCGGCATGCAAGAGCCGATTAAGGTCCCACCCGCGGTCTGTTGGGAACGCTGAGATCACATCCTTTCCTTCGGCAACCAGATCCCACAACTGCGCTGGCGAGCGCACACGACCGGGATAACGGCAGCTCATGCCGACGATCGCGATCGGCTCCTCAATGCGCGCGCGAAGTTTCCGGTTCTCGACGCGGAGTCGTTCGCGCTCGCGGATGGTCGTACGGAGCGCGCTCGCGACCGTCTGGTCGTCGTGCGGAGCGCTGGCCATCACGCCACCTGCTCGCTTGCGGTGAGGGCCTCGCGGACGAGTTCGCCTACGGTCATCGTTGCGATCGCGTCCGTATCCGCCTCGCCGTCCTCGTGAGGTGCGGCGCCAGCGTCGGGGAGTTGCGCGAGATCGAGTAGTGGCCTGAGCAGGCCGGAGTCCTGCAAGCGGGCGAGTGAGATGGAGGAGATTGCCCGCCTGATCGTTGTCTCGTCGCTGTCGCTTGCCGTCTCGCCCTGCAGCTGCGCACACAGGTGCTCAGCGATGGCACTGACATTCGGGTGCTCGAATACGAGCGTGACGGGCAGTGTTAGACCGGTGGCGTGGTTGAGTCGGTTGCGCAGCTCAAGCCCCGCGAGCGAGTCGACGCCGAGCTCTTTGAGCGCGCGCTGCACGTCAACCGTCTCGACGGACGAGTAGTCGAGGACCGCAGCTACGTGGCTGCGCACGAGCTCCTCAATGACGACGGCGCGCTCAGCGTCAGGACCGGTGCGCAACCGGTCAACCAACCTCGGCGCGTTAACGCTGCGCCGCGGCGGAACTCGAACCACACCGCGCAGCAGCGCCGGAAGCGCCTCTCGATCGGTGCCGCGCAGGCGCATCGGCAACACCAGCGCCTCATCGGTGCTTCTGGCAGCCGTGAACAGCGCTACGCCCTGCGCGTCGGTGATTGGTGCAAGCCCGCGACGGGCCAGCCGTGCGCGGTCGCACTCGTCCATCCCGGCTGTCATGCCGCTTTCAGCCCACAGGCCCCACGCCAACGCTTGCCCGACCAGCCCACGGGCCCGGCGCTGGCACGCGAGCGCGCCGAGGAATGCGTTCGCAGCTGCGTAGTTGGCTTGTCCCGGAGCGCCGATCACAGCACCGGCAGAGGAGAACAACACGAACTCGGCGAGGTCGATGCCTTCGGTCAGCTCGTGCAGGTGCAGCGCCCCTTCGACCTTGGGCCGCAGCACGTTGGTCACCTGCTCGGGCGTGAGGGCTTCGATCAGAGCGTCGTCGATGACCCCTGCTGCGTGAACAACTGCGGTCAACGGGTGCTCTGGGTTCACCGTCGCCAGTGCGTCAGCGAGCGCACCCCGATCGGCGACGTCGCAGGCGATGACCTTCACCTCAATGCCCTCGGATGCGAGGTCTGAGACCAACTGCGAGGCACCCGCTGCCTTCATGCCGCGGCGGCTGACGAGCAGCAGATGGCGGATGCTGTGCTGGCGCGTGATATCGCGCGCCACGAGCGCGCCCAGTCCGCCTGTGCCGCCAGTAATCAGCACAGTACCGGCGGGGTCCGGTTGCTGTGGGACCGTCAGCACCACCTTGCCGACGTTGTCGCCCTGGCGCAGATGGCGGAAGGCCTCGACGCTGTGCCTCACATCCCAGGTGCGAATCGGCGGATCGTGGAGGCTCCCTTGCTCGAACAGCTCGACGATGTTGCGGAGCAGTTCCTGCAATCGCGGCGGCGGAAGCTGCGCAAGGTCGAACGCTTGGTAACTGATCGAGGGGTGGTCGGCGGCGATGGTCTGGTGATCGCGGATGTCGGCCTTGCCTATCTCGATAAAACGACCGGAGTGCGCAAGCAGTTGCAGCGAGGCGTCGACGAAGTCTCCTGTCAGGGCGTTGAGCACCACGTCAACGCCGCGGCCGCCGGTTGCCGCCAGAAACTGCTCGTAGAAGGCGAGGTCGCGCGAGGAGGCGATGTGGTCGTCGTCCAGGCCGAGCCCCTGCAGGGTGCCCCACTTCGCCGGGCTCGCTGTTGCAAACACCTCGGCGCCGCACCGGCGGGCGATCTGCACTGCTGCCATTCCCACGCCGCCTGCGCCGCAATGGATCAGCACGGTCTCTCGCGGGCTGAGCTCGGCGAGGTCGACGAGCGCGTGGTAGGCGGTGAGAGACGCGACCGGTAAGGCGGCCGCTTGAACGAACGACCATCGGTGCGGGAGCGTTACCAGGCGGTTGCGGTCGGTCACCGCGACCGGGCCGAACGCGTGATCGATGAGGCCCATCACGCGCTGGCCTGGGGTGAGGTCAGTGACGTCGGCCCCGACCTCGAGTACGACGCCGGCGGCCTCGCCCCCGAGCGGCGCCGCGACCGGATACTGGCCGAGCGCGATCAGGACGTCGCGGAAGTTGAGCCCGGCGGCGCGTACCGCGACGCGAACCTCGCTGGCGCCGAGGCTAGGCTGGGGCCGCGAATTGGTTTGCAGCGTGAGGGTATCGAGCGTGCCGTTAGCGCCGGACACCAGATGCCATTCACGCTCGCCCGGCGGCGGGAGCAACGCGCTCGCTGCAGCTGGTTGCAGGCGCGGCTGGTACGCCGTGCCGTCGCGAATTGCCAGTTGTTCCTCGCCGGCAGCCAGCAGCACACGCCAGGGGATCTCGGCGTCGTCGATGTCAAGTAGAAGGATTCGCCCCGGATGCTCGGCCTGCGCGGCGCCGATCAGCCCCCACACTGCCGCGCCGACCGGGTCCGGGCTGTCGCCGTCGCTCACCGCCACCGCCTCGCGGGTAACGATTGCCAGTTGGCTGGCGCGAAGCTCCTCGGCGTCAAGCCACTCCTGCACCAACGCAAGCGTTGCTTGGACGCCGTCGTGGACCGCTGAGGCGAGGGAGGCGCTGCAGTTGCCACCTGGGGCACAGACGAGGGCAACGTCCGGTGGCTGGCCGGTGTCGGTGACGGCCGCGGTGAGCGTGGCAAGGTCGCGGTGGCGCTCGATCTTCTGGTCGCCCACGTCGAGCTCGCCGATGACGGCGCAGCGGTTCACTCGACCGTTGAGCGCCAACTCGAGCTCGGCCCAGTGGAGGGCGAACAGCGCCCCAGCGGGGTCAGTGCGAGCACCGCTGAGGTGGCCCGGAGGGATCGGTCGCAGCGCGAGCGACTCAGCTGAGAGCACCGGGCGGCCGCGCTCGTCGAAGGTGTCGATCCGGATCGCGCCGTCACGGGCCGGCGTGACTCGGGCGCGCAGTGTCGCCAAACCACGCTGGTGGATCCGTACCCCGCGCCAACAGAACGGCAGCGCCGGGCTGTCTGGCTGTCGCTCGCAGAGGCGATCAAGCGCGGCGTGGCCCGCAGCGTCCAACAGCGCGGGGTGCAGCGCGAAGCGCGCCGCTTCGTCGGACTGCGCGGGGGCGAGCGCAACCTCGGCAAAGACCTCCTCGCCGCGTCGCCATCCGCGCAGAAACCCTTGAAAGGCTGGCCCATACTCAAAGCCAAGCTCTGCTAGGCGCGTGTAGAGCGCGTCATTGTGGAGCGGCTTGCTGCCGCTCGGCGGCCACTGCGCCGCAGCTAGCGGCTCGATCGCCGCGCCGGCGGCGGCGCTCAATAGGCCGCTTGCGTGGCAGGTCCACGCCTGCTCGATCCCATCATCGTTATCGCGCTGCACACGGGCGTGGATCGCGATCGCGCGCCGCCCCGCCCCGTCGGGGGCTCCGAGGCTGATCTGCAAGGTGACCGCTTGCTCGGGTGGCACGATCAGCGGCGCCCGCAGCGTCAGCTCCTCGACCGTTTCCAAGCCGGCGTAAGTGCCAGCGGCGAGCGCCATGTCAAGAAACGCCGTGGCGGGCAGGATTACGGCGCCGAGCACGGCGTGGTCGCCCAGCCAGGGGTGCGTTGCCAGCGACAGACACGCGCTGAATAGCCATTCATCACGGCCGGCGATCGCCAGCGCAGCGGCAAGCAGCGGGTGATCGGCTGAGCCCAGTCCCGCCGCGCGAAGGTCACCTCCGCTGGCGCGGGGCTGCAGCCAGAAGCGCTGGCGCTGGAAGGGGTAGCTTGGAAGGTCGGTTCGCTCGGCGCCGCGCCCGCGAAACAGTGCTGCCCAGTCAACGTGAACGCCGTGTGTGTGGGCGGCGGCGAGCATCGCGATTAGCGCCTCACCATCGCCGCCGCGGGCGCGCATCGCGGGGATGATCAGCGCCCCGGCCTCGATGTCGGCGCTCACACATTGGCGCACCATCGCCGAGAGCACTCCGTCGGGACCCAGCTCGAGAAAGCGCCCGACACCGGAGCGCTCGAGGGTCGCGATCCCGGCCGCAAAGCGCACCGTTTCGCGGGCCTGCGCCACCCAGTAATCGGGGCTGCAAGGATCCGCGTCGCGTTGATCACCGGTCACGTTGCAGACCAGCGGAATCTCGGGTGCGTTGAAGGTCACCGTTTCGGCGACCTCGCGGTAACGCTCGAGCATCGGGTCGATCCGCGGCGAATGAAACGCGTGGCTGACGTTGAGCAGCGTCACCTTGCACCCACGCTGCCGCCAGGTGGCGCGCAGCCTCTCGATCGCGTCACGGTCACCAGAGAGCACCACTGCGTCGGGGCCGTTGACTGCCGCGATCGCGACGCGCTCTGCGTAGCTGGCAAGCTCCGCAGCGACGTCGGCCTCGGGGGCCTGGACGGCGAGCATCGCCCCGCCTGTCGGCAGCTCGGCCATCAACCGGCCGCGGGCTGCGACCAGCGCACAGGCATCCGCGAGCGAGAACACGCCCGCGACATGCGCTGCGGCCAGCTCGCCGACGGAGTGGCCGATCAGATAGTCGGGCTTGATCGCAAAGGACTCGACCAGACGGCAGAGGGCCAGCTCAAGCGCGAACAGCGCCGGCTGGGTGAACTCGGTCACATCGAGGAGCCGTGCTTGTGACGAGTCGGGTTGCGAGAACACGATCTCTTTGAGCTCAAACCCGAGCAGCGGGGTGAACTGGTCGCACACTTCGTCGAAGGCTTGGGTGAAGACCGGGAAGTCGCGGTACAGCCCTGCGCCCATCCCCGGCCGCTGCGAGCCCTGGCCGCTGAACAGGAAGGCCACGCCTCCCGTGCGGGCGCGGTTCTTGGTCACGCCGGCCGCTGCGGCATCGCGTGAAAGCGAGCTCAGCCCTGTGAGCACGGCGTCGCGGTCGACTCCCAGGACAGCCGCTCTGTGCTCCAGTGGCTGGCGCGTCGTCGCCAGCGAAAAGGCCACGTCGAGCAGCTTCGGGCGGGCGGGACTGAGCAGATGGTCACGCAACTGGTCGGCTTGCGCAAGCAGCGCGGCCTCAGTCTTGGCGGAGATCAGCAGCGGAATCGAAGGCAGCGGCGGCGCGGTGGGTGCTTGGTCTGTGGTGTTGGTGTGTTGGGGTGGTGGTTCTTGGAGGATGATGTGGGCGTTGGTGCCGCTGATGCCGAAGGAGGAGACGCCGGCGCGGCGTGGTTGGTCGTTGCGCGGCCAGGGTGCTGGGTCGC
>JBEKYV010000219.1:0-6218 GCA_049510515.1 Solirubrobacteraceae bacterium
GCTCCTGCGGGATGCGCAGCCCCACCAGGCCCAGCTCCGCCATCTCGCCCACCAGCCCCTCGCGGAAGGCCCCGCGGCGGTCGGCGCCGGCGTAGTCGCCGGCCAGGCGGTCGCGGGCGAACGCGGCGACGGCGTCGCGAAAAGCGCGCTGCTCGTCGTTCAGGGCGAAGTGCATCGGCGCATCCTCACAACAGCCGGCGGGCCGAGCTCACTGAGCGTTCAGTTGCAGCGTCAGCTCGTCCACGTAGCACCAGCTCCAGGTCTCGCCGGGCTCCGCCGAGCGGATGATCGGGTGACTGGTACTCCGATGGTGAGCCGTCGCGTGGCGTCCCGGCGAGCTGTCACAGCAGCCGACGTGGCCGCAGGTTTGACACATCCGCAGATGCACCCACCACCCGCCGGTGGCAAGACACTCCTCGCAACCCGCCACCTCTGCCGGCAGGTCGAGAACCTCCACCGCATCGAGATGTGCGCAGGTGGCCATTGCGCAAAGGATAGCGAGGAGGCGGGCTCGGCGGCGCTTGCTCACAAGTGCTCGGCCGGCGCGGCAGGGGCGCTGCCGCAGGCCTGGTGCCGGGCCTTCCTGAGGCGACACCCACCCGGGCACGGTTTCACTAGCCACCGAGCGGGTAGTGCGTTAGTACACATCCTAATTCCAGCACAGAAGCTCTACACAGAAGCTCTATTGAGGGGAGCAACCAACAATGAGTGACAAGTACGCAGACGAGGGCAAGGGTTGTGCTCAGCCTCGCAGGTAGCATATTCCTCAATCCCCTCGCCCTGCTGCTGCTGGTTGTAGTGGCGCTGTTGCTGGTGGGCCCCTACCGCGGTCGCGGCGCGCGCCTGTAGGAACGCGTTTGCGAGCACGGGCGCGAAGTCATTCCGACGTCACCAACGACGTTACCAATTCACAAAAGGGAGGCATTTGATGGTTGCACTGATTGCTCTTCTATTGATACTTGCGATATTCGGCGGACTGGGGTTCGCTGCACATGTGCTCTGGATCGTCCTTGTGGTTGCCCTCATCCTCTGGCTGATCGGCTTCTTCGTGGGGGGCGCCTCAGAGCTCGGAGGCGGTCGACGCTGGTATGGGCGTTGATGGCCCAACTGACGGGCCCGGAATCAAGCGAGGTCGATTCTCATTCTGTTTTGGTAGGGGCCCAAAAAAGAACATGGCGAAACCCGATGATGGTCGACCAAGCGATCCCCTGTAACCGATCCCTTGTAGACCGTTGGAGACCTATACCAAAGATCCCTTGTGGCACAAAGATCCCTTGTGGGCCCATACCAAACGAGACAAAGTCTCGTTCTCGCGCATTTGGTTGGGGACTCGCCAGGCTTATGCGAACGCCGCGTCGGCCGAGGCGATCGTGTGCAAGTGCCCACCGACGCCGGCGATGCTGAACAGCCGCTGGACCTGCGGCGAGCCCGGGGTGAGCGCAAGCCGCTGGCCCCGCTCCAGGGCGCGCTCGTGTCCGGCAAGGACGACTCGCAGACCGGCGGAGTCGATGAACTGGACCTCGTCGAGATCGAGCACGACGATCTCGGCGGCGCGGACCGTGTCGCTTTCGAACTCGCCCGCAAGGCGTGGAGCGCCGAGCAGGTCGAGTTCGCCACGGAGCGTGAGCACAATCCTGTCGTGCTCCTGCCTGACCTCGATGGTGAGCTGCTCCCCCACAATCACAAGCGCTAATGCTATCGCTACAGCAACGCGCCGGGGTGCATACGCAAACCGAGCAGCGCGAGGTCGTCGTGCAGCGAGCCCTCCGCGTGATCCAGCGCCACGTGCTCGATGCGCTCGAGCAGTTGCGCGAGCGTGAGCCCGGGCGCCAGACGGCACAGCTCGATCAGCCCGCGCTCCCCGAGCTCTTCGCCGGCATGGCCGGCCTCGGGAATCCCATCGGTGTAGAGCAGAAGCGTCTCGCCGGCGCGCAGCTCCTCCTCGCATTCGGCGACGTCGATCGGATCGAGCACGCCGAGCAGCGTCCCGGGCCGGCCAACCTGACGCGCCCGCCCTCCGGGATCGATCAGCACCGGCGGGGGGTGCCCGGCGAGCGTCACGGTGAGGCGCATCCGCTCCGCGGCCGGCGTCGCGGCCACCAGGCAGGCGGTGCACAGATCCGCGCCGGGGGGTTGACGGCGCAGCGCCTGGTGGAGCGTCTGGAGCATCCCCGCGGAGGACTGGCCGCCCATCGACGCGGCGCGAAGCGTGTGTCGAGCCAGAGCCGTCACGCCCGCCGCACGGGAACCCTTGCCACAGACGTCGCCGATCACGAGCATCCAGCCGCCGGCGCCATGCTCGAACACGTCGTAGAAGTCGCCGCCAACCTCGTTGAGTTCGCCCGCCGCGCAGTAGCGCGCCTCGATCTCGGCACCGGGCACCTCGGGCAGCGACTCCGGCAATAGCGCCCGCTGGAGGGTGTGGGCGATGAAGCGCTCTCCAAGCTGGGCGCGCTTGACCTCGGTGATGTTCTCAAAGACGTTGACCGCATAGCCGATGCCCCCAGTCTCCGGGTCAAGGATCGGTGAGGAGCGGACGATCAGCCAGCGCTCCTCCCCGGTCGCGCGGACGATGTTTCTCACGAGCAGCGGCTCGGGGTGCTCACCCCTGAACAGCCGCCTCGCGGGCATGCTCTCGAGGTCGAGCTCGTTGCCGTGCTCGTCCTCGACGATGAAGCGGGACATGATCGTCCCCGGTCGAGCGCGTGTCAGCTCGTCGGGCGTTGTGAACCCGAGCAGCTCCGCGGCGGCCTGGTTGGCGAACACCGTGCGCCCGCGGCCATCCACCAAGGTAATCGCCTCCGCGATGTTGACCAGCACCGCCTCCAAACGCTGCTCCAAGCGCCGCAGATCGGAGTACAGCCGGGCGTTGTCGATCGCCAGGGCCGCCCGTCGAGCGAGCTCGGAGACCAGATCCAGCTCGTGGCTGCCGTAGCGCTCGCTCTCGCCCAAACGCAGCGTCGAGAGCGCTCCGAGCGTGCGCCCGCGTGCGACCATCGGGGCGACGACGGCAGAGCGATAGCCGTGCTCGACCATGAAGCGCGCGTGCTCGGAACCCTGCGCGAAGGAGCGCAGCAGGGGGTCGGTCATCTCCGCCAGCAGCACCGGTTGGCCTCCACGGATGACCTGCGCCACCGGGTGCTCCCCGGCCGGGTCGAGCGGGTAACGGGTACGCAGCTCCTCCAGCTCGCGCGCCAGCGCCTGCTCGGTGGCGACGACCGCCACGTCCACGATCGCGCCGTCCTCGTCGCGCAGGTCGATCACGCAGAGATCGGCCAGTCGCGGCACCGTCAGCCGCGCGACCTGGCCCATCGTCGTGGTTGGGTCGAGCGAGCTGGCAAGGATCGCCCCGGCCTCGATCAGCAGATCCCTGGAGACCTCGCTCCGCGGCCTGGTCATCGCGCCGCACTCCCCCTTGTTTTGCGGTCTCCACGCATTCGCTTGGTAGGTCTTCAAAATAGACGGTGCGAGGCTGGGATGATCGACCACATGAGCCCATCGAGGAACCCGCGCGAGCCAATGCCCGAGCATCTCGCGCCAATGCTCGCCAGCCCCGGCCGCCTGCCGGAAGATGAGCATGGATGGGCGTGGGAGGTCAAGTGGGACGGGGTGCGGGCGCTGCTCTACTGGCACCCGGGGCATCCCGCACCGATGCGGGTGGAGAGCCGCAACCGTAAAGAGATCGGCGGCCGCTACCCGGAGCTGCAGGCGCTGGGGCGCCAGCTGGGGGAGCACGAGGCGGTGCTGGACGGGGAGATCGTCGCCTTCGATGAGCATGGGCTGCCGAGCTTCGAGCGGTTGCAGAAACGGATGCACCTGGCATCGGCGAGCGCCGTGGCGAGCGCCGCGCGGGAGATACCGGTGATGTATGCAATCTTCGATCTGCTGTATCTCGACGGGCACCCCACCATCGAGCTGCCCTACCAGCAACGGCGCAAGTTGCTGGAGGGTCTGAGGCTGAGGGGCGGAGCTTGGCAGGTTCCCGCTCTGCGCGAGAGCGGCGGCGCGGATTTGCTGGCGGCGACCGCCGAGCAGGGCTTGGAGGGGGTGATCGCCAAGCGCCTGGACTCCCCCTACCGCCCGGGCGAGCGCAGCGGGGAGTGGGTGAAGATCAAGAACCTCCACCGCCAGGAGTTCGTGATCGGCGGGTGGCTGCCCGGCAAGGACGGTCGCTCGGGGCAGCTGGGCGCGCTGCTGGTGGGCTACCACGAGCGAGGCCACAAGACACCTGCTGTGGGCCGGCATTCACGTCAGGACCAAAAAGTTGGGGAGAGCGAGCTGCGTTACGCCGGGCGGGTGGGCACCGGCTTTGACGAGCGGGAGCTGCGCCGCCTGGCGGGGGAGTTCCAGGCGCTCGAACGCCGCAGCAGCCCGTTCACCGGCCACGGCGTCCAACCGCCGCGAGGAGCGCGCTTCGTGGAGCCACAGCTGGTGGCGGAGATCGAGTTCTCGCGGTGGACGCGCGATCGCATCCTGCGTCACTCCTCCTACAAGGGAGTGCGCAGCGACAAGCAAGCGGAGGAGGTGACGCTCGAGGCTCCGGAGGGAGATTCGACGCCCCCCTACGAGACCCTCCACACCACCAAGCGCCATGTCGAGATCGAGGTGGCGGGCAGGCGGCTGCGACTGTCAAACCGCGACAAGGTGATCTACCCGGAGGCCGGTTTCACCAAGGGCGAGGTGATCGACTACTACACCGCGATCGCCCCATTCCTGCTGCCACATCTCAAAGGGCACCCGGTGACGCTGAAGCGATACCCGGACGGGGTGAACGAGGAGTATTTCTATGAGAAGCGCTGTCCCACTCACCGCCCCGAATGGGTGAATACCGCGCCGGTGTGGAGCGGGCGCCAGGAGGGAACGATCGACTACTGCCTGATTGAAGACCTGGCGACGCTGATCTGGGTGGCCAACCTCGCGGCGATCGAGCTGCACCCCAGCCTCGCGCGGGCGCACGCGCTCCAGACACCAACCACGCTCGTGTTCGACCTCGACCCGGGCGAGCCCGCGGGGGTGCGCGAGTGCTGCCGCGTGGCGCTGTCGATCAAGGAGATCTTCGACGCTTTCGGGTTGCACACGACGGTGAAGACCTCCGGGGCGAAGGGGCTGCAGGTGTACGTACCGCTCAACACCGACACCTCATACGAGCAAACCAAGCCGCTGGCCCGCGCCGTGGCGGAGCTGCTGGAGAAGCAATACCCCAAGCTGGTTGTCTCGCGCATGACCAAGAGCCTGCGCGCCGGCAGGGTGCTGATCGACTGGAGCCAGAACGACCCGCACAAGACGACAGTTTCGGTGTACTCGCTGCGGGCTGGCGCCACCCCACTGATCTCCACGCCTTTGGATTGGGAGGAGGTGGGGCTCGCATCGCGCCGTCGCCGTGACCGCCAACAGCAGCTCAGCCTGGCGCCGAAGGGGCTGCTGCGTCGCGTGGAGCGCGATGGCGATCTCTTTGCCGGGGTGCTGGACGTCGCTCAGAGCCTGCCGGATTTGGGCGCAGGGATCGGGGTTTGACGAAAAGCGCGCCAGAGCGCGTTGCTGGATTGACGCGAGAGCGCGGTGCTGGATTGACGAAAGCGAGCGAGAGCGCGGCGGCGCTCAGCGCGGGGTGACCCCGTCGCGAGGCCGTCCGCGCTCATCGGTGAGCCGCAACGCGAGCACCTCATAGGGCCCAGCGCTCTCGACCTCGCAGCGGTCGACCAGCTTTGCGATGACCGAGCCCAACCCGTCGAGCGAGGAGCCTGCCACGAGCCCCTGTCCCCGCCCCCGATCGAGCGGCCCGACGCGCAACTCCAGCGCGCGTTGCTGGACGCCGGCGGCGATCTGCAGCGCCGGTCGGTCGCTCGCCCCGATGGCGTCGCCGAGGAGATGCACATCGGAGAGCCGGTCGGTGGAGAAGTGGGCGCGCGCCGCCAGACCGCACATCAGGCGGGGCAGCACGGGGCGTGCCAGATCGCCGGGCGCGAGCGTGAGGGTGATCGTGGGGGCGGGCGCGGTGGACGACGCGATGGCGGGCGATGCGAGGTTGGGCAGTGCGGGTTGCGGCTCACCCAGCGGCTGTGGCGGGCACGTTCCCAAAGTGGCGAACTCCATCGCGACCTCGGTGCCGCCGTCAGCGGGACGCCGCACTCCGAGGCAACGGGTGAGCGCGTGGATCGCCGTCAGGCCGATCCCGGGGCCGGTGTCGAGCGCCGCTCCGTGTGTGGCAGGGATGCCAA
>JBEKYV010000022.1:0-16736 GCA_049510515.1 Solirubrobacteraceae bacterium
CGCAAAGGTGGAGCCGGCGCCGGAGATCGTGGCTGACGAGCTGGTCGTGGTGCCGGTGGTCGTCGAGTTTGAGCTGCCGCAGGCAGCGACGAGCAGTGAGAGCGCCGCGACGCCCAGAGCCGTCGCGGCTGTCTTTTGCAAGTTGATCACTATTGCGTCTCCCTATGCTTTTGATGGGGTAGATGGATCGGGGCAGAGCGGGTAGATGCGCAGCAGAGTGCACCCCACCCGAGCGATGCCGACTCTACTGTCCTAGTCCACCGCCCCCGCCGTGTGAAAATTTCGTGAAGGCTGGGGTTGGAAGCGGTAGCCGAAGCCGGGATGGGTGTGGATGAAGCGACGATCGGGCATCGCCGCTTCGAGCTTGGTACGCAGCTTGGAGACATACACGTCAACCGAGCGGTCGCCGGCGCGCAGCTCGCCGCCCCACACCACGCGGTAGAGTTCCTCGCGCGTGACGATCGTCCCAAGTCGCTTCGCCATCGCGACGAGCAGCTCGAACTCGCGCACGGAGAGTGTCAGCACCTGGCCGGTGGCGAGCGCCAGTCCCTCGGTGGGGTGGATCTCCAGCTCCCCCGCGTAGATGGTGCCGCCGTTGTTCCCGGGAGACTCTTCCACAGGCCAGCATGATCGAGGTTGGCGAGCGCTTTTGAGTTGCGAACTCGTGATTCATTCGTGAAAAAAATGTGAAAGCCCCGGGGCGGGCGGACGGGCAGCCTCCATCGGCGGCGCTGGGCGAATATCCTGCGCCGATGAGTTTCCTGCGCCGCGACTTCGACAGCTCCCTGATGGAACTGGTGGAGGAGGCGGGGCGCAACGTGCAGCGCTCGGGCCTGCTGATGCGCGACCTGCTGGCCGACTTCCCCGAGCACGCCCCGCTGGCGCGCGACCTGAAGGTGTGCGAGCAGGAGGGCGATCGCATCACCCACGACATCATCCATCGCCTCACCGCCGGCGGCCGCGTGCGGGCGCCGTTCGCGGCCAGCGACGGCTACGCGCTGGCGACGGCGCTCGACGACATCGTCGACTACACCGAGCACGCCGCCGCGCAGATGGTGTTGTACGGCGTGGAGGCCCCGATGGAGCAGGCGGTCGAGTTCGCCGAGGTGCTGGTCGGGGCCGGCGAGCAGATTGCACGAGCCCTACGCTGCCTGCGCACCGGCACCGAGCTCGGCCCCCACCTGGTGGAGATCCATCGCCTGGAGAACGAGGGCGACCGCCTGCAGCGCGACGCCGTCGCCTCTCTGTTCGCGGGCGGCATCGACCCGATGGTTGTGATCCGCTGGAAGGACATCTTCGAGTCGCTGGAGGCCGCCGTCGACGCCTGCGAGACGGTCGCCCACGTGCTGGAGGGGATCGTGCTCAAGCAGCGGGGGCGCTGGCGGTGAGGCCCCCCGCGCGAGCCTGCGCCTGAGCGCACAGCTCGGCCAGCCCGATCGCCTCGGTCGACGGCGCGGGGCGGTAGCGCTCGACCCCGGGATAGACGATCAACGCCCGCTCGGGTGAGAGGTCGGCGAGCGCGGAGTGAAAGCCCCGCTCTACCGTCGGCGCCAGGCTGCGCTTGATCTCCACCGCCCACTCGCCGCCGCCGGGCCAGCCGAGGATCAGGTCCACCTCCGCTCCGTTGGCGGTGCGATAGAAGCTCGCCTGTACTTGATGCCCGCCCGCCCCGGCCGTCGCCAGCAGATTCTCGATCGCCATGCCCTCCCAGCTGGGCCCGACGATCGGGTGCCCGAGGATCGCCTCCTTGTCTGCGAGTCCGAGCAGCGTGTGCAGCAGGCCGCTGTCGCGCACGTACACCTTCGGCGAGCGCACCAGCCGCTTGCCCAGGTTGGGCAGGCGCGGGGGGAGGCGCCGGACGAGCAGCAGATCGACCATTAGGTCGAGGTAGTGGGCGACGGTTGTCCCGCTGACGCCGAGGTTGCGCGCAAGCTGCGCCGCGTTCAGAAGGCCGCCCTGGTGGTGCGCGAACATCGTCCACAGCCGCCGCAGCGTCTCGGCCGGGATGCGCGGGCCGAGCTGCGGGATGTCGCGCTCCAGGTAGGTGCGAATGAAGTCCTGGCGCCAGCGCAGGCTGACCGCGTCGTTGGTGGAGAGGAAGCTCTCCGGGAAGCCGCCGCGAACCCACAGCTCGTCGAGCCGCTCCCCGCCCACCTCGGTGACGTCGAATGGCGAGAGCTCGACGAACGCGATCCGCCCCGCCAAGGTCTCTCCCGACTGTGCCAGCAGGTCGATCGCGGCGGAGCCCAGCAGCAGAAACCTACCTGTCGCCCGGCCGTCGCGCCGGGCCTCGTCGATCACGCCCCGGAGCACTTCGAACAGGCCGGGCGCGCGGTGGATCTCATCGAGGATCACCAACTCGTCGGCGTGGTCGGCGAAGTAGAGCGCTGGCTCGGCGAGGCGCGCGCGGTCGGCGGCAGACTCCAGGTCCAGGTACACCGACGGTCGCCCCTTGGCGATCGCCAGGGCAAGTGTGGTCTTGCCTGCCTGCCGTGGGCCGACCAGGGCCACGGCAGGCATGTGCTCCAGCAGCGACTCGACTTCAGCGGCGGCGCGACGCTCGATCATCCATGCAATTATAAACTACAGATGGAGATTTGCATGGATGATGATTTTGCGGGAAGGTGGCGCATGTGCCGGAGGGGATCGTGCTCAAGCAGCGGGGGCGCTGGCCGTAGGTGTCGGCGATCGGCAGGTCGCTCGGCACAAAGGTTGTCCGCGGCTCTGGGTATGGTCGAAGACACTTGTACTCATAAACGGCTTGCCTGATACCATCAATCCATGGCGGTCAGTGCCCCTTCTGTCACCACTGCCGACGAGCTTTTCGCCATGCCCGAGGATGGGGCGCGCCACGAGTTGCTGCGCGGGGAGCTGCGGGAGTTGACCAAGCCGGGCTTTGAGCATGGCTGCGTCGCGTCCACAATAGGCATGCTGCTCGCGATCCACGCACGCCAGACGGGCAGCGGCGTGACGATCGCGGCAGAGACAGGCTGTCTCCTGGCGCGCGACCCCGACACCGTGCGCGCTCCCGACGCAGCGTTCATCTCCAAGAAGCGCGTGGACGAGGTTGGCCGGACCGTAAAGTTCTGGCCGGGTGCGCCGGACCTCGCCGTGGAGGTGGTATCGCCCAGCGACACCTTTCACGAGGTGGAGGATAAGGCGCTTGAATGGATCGCCGCCGGCGCAATCGCGGTGTTCGTGATCGATCCCGCCAAACAGACGGCGACCGTCTATCGGGGCAAGGCGGACGTTCACGTGTACAACGTCAGAGAGATTGTCGATCTGAGCGACGCCGTGCCGGGCTTCAGCGTGGCTGTGGCCGAACTTTTCGCCTGAACCGCGGGACGGTTGAGTCCGACCGTCCTTCGGTCAACCATGCAATCGTAGACCTCGACTTGAGATTTGCGTGGTTCGCGCGGTATCGAGCACGGCACGGCGAGCCTTGCGTGGTAGTGCCGTGCGCCTGGCTCTACCCCACGCCGGCCGGCTCCGGGTCCACCACGGGCGCGGGATTCTCCGGCGCTAAACCTGCCGACGCTGCGGTCTTGCCCGCCGCGCCCGCCGAACGGGCTCGGGCCAGCCACAGCCCGCCGCAGGCGAGTAGCGTGGCACAGAGGATCCAGCCGAGCGCCGTCGTTTCCACGCCCACATACTTCAGGCCGGAGGCGAAGATCACGAACGCGATCACGGGGCGCACGTAGCGGTCGGGCATCGTCGAGGAGAAGCGCGAGCCCACGTACACCGCTGGGACGCTGCCGATCACCAGCGAGGTGGTGACGCCGAAGTCGACGTGGCCGAAGGCGAGCGCCCCCAGCGCGGCGGCCGCCGTCAGCGGGACGGCCTGCGTCAGGTCGGTGCCCACCAGCTGGCCGGCCCCGAGGGCAGGGTAGAGGAACAGCATCATCACGATCATCAGCGAGCCAGAGCCGACCGAGGTCATGCCGACAATCAGCCCTCCCACGATCCCGATTGCCACGGTTGGCAGCGGGCGGGGGACAATCTCATGCACAACGGCTGTGCGCGTGTTGCCGGAGCGGCGGTCGAGCGCCATTCGCAACACCATCGCGCTGGCGCCCACCAGCAGCGCCGCGCCGAGCACGATCTCGATTTTTTCCTGGTCCATCTTCGAGCCGCCCATCAGGTGCAGCAGGTAGGCGCCGAGGAAGGCGGCGGGCACCGAGCCCAGCACCATCCAGCCGACCAGCTTGAAGTTGACGGTGCGCGCGCGCATGTGCACCCCTGCGCCGACGGGACGCATCAACACGGCGGCGACGAGGTCGCTGGAGATCGCCGTGGAGGGCGTGATCCCGAACAGCAGGATCAGCATCGGGCTCATCAACGCGCCTCCGCCGGCGCCGGTCATGCCGACCAGCAGCCCTACGATGGCGGCGCCGAGGACTATGTATGGATCTACGTGCATAGGGGTGGCGGGTGCCTTCGAGACCTACCGCGAACAGCTCTTTGTACCAAAATCGATTGACGAAGTAAAGTCGATCGGTCAACTGGGGTTTGTTGGAAGTCGCCGCTCAGAACGTGCTCGGCGGCGCGCTTGCTTCGACCTGCGCGCCCGAGGCGCTGCCGATGAACAGCACCTGGAAGGGGGTGCTGCCGTGCGCCGCGACCCTACTGAGCACCGCCCGACCGGCCGCCACAATCCGCCCGCCGCGGCGGGCGATCCCGTAGACGACCAGTTCGCGCTGGGTCACCGCGGAGTTGTTGTGGACGGTCCCCGCCACGCCGCTGCCGCCGCCTTCTTCGTTGGCGTGCACGGCCGTGAGCACGATCTGCGGCACGGCGGCAGGCGCCTGTGGCGCTTCGCCCACGACTGCGCTCACGCTCGCCGGCGCTTCGGCGGCCTGCACCTGGTCGTCGATCCAGTCGAACTGCGCTCCGGCCGCGAGCAGCGACACCGTCGTGAGCGCCCCTTCCAGGCCGGCGGCGTTGTTCTGGTAGAGCGTGCTCCCGCCCGCGCCCTTCACTGTGATCGCAATCGGCATGTCGCGCAGGGTGTGGGTGGAGACGTTGCGCAGTGTGACGACCACCGCTGTGCCTTCGGAGCTGTGCACCGCCTGGGTGGCCACCACCCTCACCGCGCTGCTGGCGTGGGCGATCGACAGGCCTTTGGCGACTTGCACCGGGTGCTCGGCCTTGGCGAGCTTCGCCGCCTTTTCCAGCTGCGCGCTCTTTTCCTGGCTGCTCTCGCATCCGCCCAGCGCGAGAGTCAGTGTGAGCACTGCCCCGACGCACCTTGCCCACCTTCCCATCGACCCCTTCAGCAACGCTTCGACCCGCGGTGCGAGCGCCCGCCCTCCTCTGGCCTGCCTCAGCGACGCGCCTACCCGCGGTGCGAGCACCCGCCCACCCTCCTCATTTTCCCCTGCTCACCCGAACGCCCCGCCGATGTAGTCGCGCGTGCGCTGCTGGCGGGGCTGGTCGAACACCTGCTCTGCCGTGCCGTACTCGACCAGCTCGCCGAGGTGCATGAACGCGACGTGGTCGGCCACGCGCTGGGCCTGCTGGAGGTTGTGGGTGACGATCACGATCGCCACGCTCTCGCGCAGCTCCACGATCAACTCCTCGATCACCGCCGTTGAGATCGGGTCGAGCGCCGAGCAGGGCTCGTCGAGCAGCAGCACCTCCGGGTCGGCCGCCAGCGCGCGCGCGATGCACAGCCGCTGCTGCTGGCCGCCCGACAGCGACAGCGCGGGGCGGTCGAGGTCCTCGGCGACCTCATCGTGCAGCCCCGCGCGGCGCAGCGCCTCGCGCACCGCCGGCTCAAGCGTCGCGCGCCGGGCGCGGCGGCGCCGGCCGGGGGCCTCGCGCAGCGCGTAGGCGACGTTCTCGAAGATGCTCATCGGGAACGGGTTGGGCTGCTGGAACACCATCGTCACGCGCCTGCGCAGCGCGTTGACCTCGATCTCGTGGATCTCTTCGCCGTCCAGCGTGATCCGCCCCGCGCGGCCCGCCCCGGCGGTGATCTCGGTGAGGCGGTTGAGCGAGCGCAGCAGCGTCGTCTTGCCCGAGCCGCTCGCGCCGATCAGCGCCAGCACCTCTCCGCGGCGCACCGGCAGGCTGACGTCGCGCACCACCCACTTCTCGCCGTACGCCAGCGACACCGATTCGATTTGCATCCGCTCTTCAGGGGGGTACGCCGCCGCCGGGCGCGCGGCGCGGCGGCGGGCGAGGATTGCCGACCCGCCCGCCGCGCCCGGGACGGCCGTGCTCGCGCCGTTGCCCGAGCCCTCGCCGGGGGCGGTGGGCGCGACCACGCGCGGGTGGCGGTCGGCCGCGATCCGGCGCACGGGTGGGGGGAGGGTGCTCATCAGGGTGTAGGTGGTGTGAGCGTGCCCACCGGCGCGCTTGTGGTGGGGGCGCTCGTTGACGGGCGGGTGGGGCGCAGCGTGCTCATCGTTTGGCCGTCCACGTGGTCGTGCCCAGCGACAGCCCTTTGCTGAGGCGCGTCACAAGGGCGTTGAGCGCCAGCACCAGCATCAGCAGCACGAAGCCGGCGGCGTACGCCTTCTGGGGAGAGTTGCCGTCACCGGAGGGCGCGTAATAGTAGATGTAGTAGCTGAGCGTCGACCCGGTGCCGCGCAGCGTGTTGAGCACGGGCGCCCCACCGGCGCCTTCGAGCTTCAGTGTGCCCAGTAGGATCAGGATGATCGCGGTGTCGCCGATGATCCTCCCCATCCCCAGCACCGCGCCGCTGGCGATCCCGGTGCGGCTGGAGGGCAGCAGCACCCGCCGGATCGTGGTTGCGCGCGTCTTGCCGAGCGCGTAGGAGGCCTCGCGCATACGCGCCGGCAGCTGCAGCAGCGCCTCGCGTGAGGCGCCCACCACCAGCGGCAGCGCCAGCACCGACATGATGATCCCGGCGTTGAGAAACGACTGGCCGCCCACCGTCCCGTTGCTGGCGCTCCCGGAGAGAAACGCGAACAGTGGACGGGCGAACAGCAACAGCCCGAACAGGGCCAGCACGATGCTGGGGATCCCGGCGATCGTCTCGATTCCCGATTCCACCGCGCGCGCCAGCCACCGTGGGCGCGCGTACTCCACCAGCCACACCGCGATCCCCACGCCCGCCGGCGCCGCGATCCCGATGCCGATCGCGGTGAGGATGAACGTCCCGATCAGCGGGTCGAGGAAGCCGCCGGAGTGCTTTTCCGCCAGCACCCCCGGCGAGGGAGATTCGACGAACAGGCTGGGGCGCAGCGCCGAGATTCCCTTGATGAACATGAACACCACGATCCCGACTGCCACCACGCACAGCCCGATCCCCACGGCCCAGCACAGCCAGTAGGCCAGCCGGTCCACCAGCGGCCACGACGAGGTCGATTCGCGGCGTGGGCGCACGATCGCGGCGGCCGGCGGCTGCAGTGCGGGGCCTGCGCTCGCCATCAGATGCCGATTCCGTAGCGTTTGAGCGGCTGCCTCACTGCCCATCCGGCGAGCGACAGCAGCGCCGCGCTGAACAGCAGCAGCGCGGCGATTGCGTACACGGTGTGCCCGATCGGGGTGTTGGGGTTGTCGCCAAATTCCTTGACGATCGACGCCGCCAGCGGCTGGATCGGCTCGAACAGGAACGTCAGCCCGTCCAGCGGGTTGGGCGCCCACGGCCGGCCGCCGCCGATCATCGCGAGCATGATCGCCTCGCCGAGCGCCCGCGCGGTGCCCAGCACTGTGGCGGAGACGATCGCCGGTCGCGCGGCGCGCACCGACACTCGCCAGATCGTGCGCCAGCGGTTGACGCCGAGCGCCACCGAGCCTTCCCGCCAGGTGGCTGGCACCGCGGCGAGCGCACCGGAGATGAGCGCGATCATGATCGGCAGGATCATCACCGTCAGCACCAGCGTGGCGGTGAGCAGGCCCTCGCCGCTCAGCTGCACCACATACTGCACCGATTCCTTGCGCGGGATGCTGATCAGGCTGTTGACCCACGGCGCCAGCAGCAGCAGCCCCACCAGTCCGTAGATAACCGAAGGCACGCCCGCCAGCAGCCGTACCACCGGTTCGAGCACGCGTCTGACCGGCAGCGGCGCGAACTCGGTGATGAAGATCGCCGCGAGCGTCGATACGACCAGCGCGATCACCACCGCGCCGATCGTGCACAGCAGCGTCCCCCAGATCAGCGGCCAGGCGCTGAAGTACAGCAGCGGGTGGCCCGGCAGCGCGGTGCCCACCTGCATCGCGCGGAACTGCAGGACGGGATCCCCGCTGTTGCCAAACCAGCCGAGGCCGTTGGCTTCGAAGGACGGCCAGCCGTTGACCAGCACCGTCACAAGCATCGCCGCGATCAAAGCCAGCGTGCCGGCGGCCAGTGTGCCGAGCGCGAACTCGACGCGCCGGTCGCGGGCGGCCTCCTTCCGGTGGGCGGTGAGCTGGGCGGCGTGACGCTGCCGACGCGCCTCCCGCGGGTGTGGGGGCGCGGCCGGCGGGACGGCTGGGGGAAATGCCTCAGCGCTCACAGCCGTCCGCCCGCCGCCGCGTCCCGCTCAGCTCGCCGTCCGCTAGTGGACGGCGATCCAGCTGGAGTTGATGATGTTTTTGGTGGTCTTGTTGCCGCTCGTCACCCAGGCGATGTACTTGGCCGCTTCGCCTTTCGGCGCCCCCTTGCTGACCATCCAGAAGTTGCGCACGCCGCCGTACTGCCCCGAGCGGGCGTTGCGCAGGCTGCACGCCACGCCCTGGTAGTTGGCCGCGTGCACGCCCTGGGTGTAGGCGAAGGAGACGAAGCCGATCGCGCCCGGGGCGGCGGAGATCGCGTTCTGCTCTTCGCTGTTGGAGTTCTCGGCGCTGGCGGCGGGGGAGATCGCCAGATCTTCGCCCATGAAGATGTTTTTGAAGGCGTCCTGGGTGCCGGAGGCGTTGGAGCGGTCGAACAGTTCGATCGGGCCGGACACCTTCGCGCCTTCGACTTCGCCCCAGTCGCGGATCGTGCCGCTGAAGATCTTCTGGATCTCTTCCTGGGAAAAATTGGGAATCGGGTTCTTGTCGTTGGTGATCACGCAGATGCCGTCGCGCGCGATCTTCGTGAACACCAGGCCGTGGGGGTCGGTGCTGAGCGGGTCGCGCGAGGAGTCGCCGATGTCGAATTTCCCGCTTGCCACGCCCGCGATGCCGATGTCGGACTGCCCACCCTCGACCTTCGGTTCGGGGATGTGCGGGAACTGGTGGTGATAGGCGGCCGCGAGTTTCTGCTGTAGCGGGAGCACCGAGGTTGAGCCTCCGATGATCAGGCGCTTGGCGGCCACCGCCGCGGTGGGCGCGGCGAGCATCAGGGCGAAGGTCAGTGAGACGGCGAGGGTGCGGTGAGCGCGCACAGGGACTCCTTTGCTTTCGGGGGCGTTGCAGTCTTTGCGGCCGGCCGGGGCGCTCAAGTGAACAGGTGGTGGCCAGTTGGAGAAAATTTGGTGAAGAATGCTGAAAGCCCGTCCGCCCTCGCACCTCTCATGTTTCGTTTTTGTGAAGGCACTTTGCTTTTCCCTCCCGCTCATGTAGACCTCCAGCAGATCCGGCGCCGACCACTCGTCGCCAACCTCGATCGTCTCTGCCTGCGGCCACCGCCGCATGGAGGCCATCACTCATGACCGACGAGCCCAGCTCTCCCAACCCCGAGTTCCCGCCCGCGCCACCACCGCCCGCGGCGAGCAATGGACGCGCCAACGGTGCTGGTGGCGCAGGGGGGCGGGCACCCCAGACAAGCCGCGCCACGGTGCGCTCGGGCCTTGCCACACGGCGCAGCCCGGTGCTGGCGAGCCTCGGCGCGGGCCTGCAGAGCCTCCGGCGGATCGCCTTCCGCGATCCGATCGCGCTGTTCCTGCTGCTCGCCTCGATCGGCCTGGCGATCGCGTTCGCCACGCTGCTCGGCTCGATCGCGCCGTCCAGCGCCGGCCGGCAGGTGCCGCTCAGCACGGTGCACAAGCTCGCCGGGCACCACCAGATCGCGACCGCACTGTTGCTCGATCACGACAACCGCGTCGAGCTGGTCACGACCGCAAAGGCTCCCGCGATCGCGGCCGACGGGGCGATCCTCGGCACGAGCGGCGAAAGCGGCGAAGCCACCAAAGGCGGTGCCAGTGGGGGCATCGGGGCCGCCTCCACCGAAGGCGCCGGTACAGCCGCCGCCGTGGCCCCCGGACTGGTTGGGGCCAAGGTTTTGTGGGCCTCCTACCCGGCCTCCGGCGCGCAGACCCAGCAACTGATCCGCGAACTGGAAACCGGCGGCGCGATCGTCAGCGTCGATCAGCAGGCCGGCAAGGGCACGAAGACGATCATCGTCCAGTTCCTGATCCCGATCCTGCTGCTCGTGTGCCTCTTCTCGCTGTTCATGCGCCTCGGCACCGAAGGCGCCGCGGGCGGCATCGCCGGCTTCTCGCAGTTTGCCGGCAAAGGCAAGAAGAAGGGCAAGGGCACCTCCGACCGCATCACTTTCGCCGACGTGGCCGGCGCCGGCGAAGCGGTGGCCGAGCTGCGCGAGATCCGCGACTTCCTCGCCGAACCGCAGAAATACCTGAGCGTGGGCGCCGCCGCGCCCAAGGGCGTGCTGCTGGTCGGCCCTCCCGGCACCGGCAAGACGCTGCTCGCCAAGGCGGTCGCCGGCGAAGCGGACGCGGCCTTCTTCTCGCTGTCGGGCTCCGACTTCGTGGAGTCGTTAGTCGGTGTGGGGGCGGCGCGCGTACGCGACCTCTTCCGCAAGGCGCGCAAGGCGGCGCCCGCGATCATCTTTATCGACGAGCTCGATGCCGCGGGGCGCAAGCGCGGCGCGGGCATCGGGCAGGGCAACGACGAGCGCGAGCAGACGCTCAACCAGATCCTCGTCGAGATGGACGGCTTCGCCGGCGACGGCGGCCTGGTGGTAATGGGCGCGACCAACCGGCCCGACATCCTCGACCCGGCGCTGCTGCGCCCCGGGCGCTTCGACCGCCAGATCGTGATCGACAACCCCGACGTGCACGGGCGCCTTGAGATCCTGCGCCTGCACGGCGGCAAGCGCCCGCTCGCACCCGACGCGTCGCTGGAAGAGGTCGCGCGCCAGACGCCCGGCTTCAGCGGCGCCGAGCTTGCCAACGTGATCAACGAGGCGGCGCTTTTGAGCGTCCGCGACGGGCGCGTGGAGATCGACCAGCACACGCTCGAGGAGGCGATCGACCGGGTCGTCGCCGGCCCCGCCAAGCGCCACATCCTGAGCGCCGAGGAGCGCTGGCTGATCTCGATTCACGAGTCCTCCCACGCGGTCGTCACCGATGCGCTCGGCCAGAAGACCTCCACGCGCAAGCTCTCGATCGTCGCGCGCGGGCGCCAGCTCGGCACCGCCGCGCACATGCTCACCGACCGCGACCAGGTGATCATGAGCGAGCCCGACCTGCACCGTCAGCTGATCTCGATCCTCGCCGGCCTGGCGGGGGAGCGGATGGCGTTCGGCAACCACTCGACCTCGGTCAACGACGACCTGCACGCCGCCACCGCGCTGGCGCGCTCGATGGTCACCTCGTTCGGGATGTCCCCTGCGCTGGGTCTTGTGACGATCGGCGAGAAGAGCGGCGAGGTGTTCCTCGGCGCCTCGTTGCAGGACCTCGGCTCGGTTGGTCCGCACACCTTGGACGTGATCGACGACGAGGTCGAGCGGCTGGTCGGCGACGCCGAGTCGCGCGCCGCGGTGATCCTCGATCGCAACTGGTCGACCGTCGAAGAGACCGCCACTGCGCTGCTGGAGCAGGAGACGCTCTCCGGTGTGGCGCTTGAGGCGGTGCTCTCCACCGTGCAGGAGGTCACGCTCGAGGAGCTGCGCGACGTGCGCCGCGCCTCCACCACGCCCCCACGCTTCACCACCCGCGGCGACCCTGAGCAGGCGACGTGAGAGCCTCCGCTGTGCATTCTTGGTCGCCCCCCGCGCTGTGGCCACGCTGCGACTCTGGGCGAGTGCGATGAGAGCGCGGCGCCGGCTGCCCTCGCCGGCGATGGGTGTTGCGCTGGTCGCGCTCGTCTTCTCCACGACCGGGCTCGCCGACGCAGCCCGCCACGCGGTGGTTGCCGCGATCGCCGGACACCCGATCAGCTCCAAGCCCCACCCCGGCGCGCTGCTGACGCTGGGGCGCAACGGGAAGTTCCCCTCTGCGGCGATCCCCACCGTTGGCACCGCCGAGAACGCCAAGCGCTTCGATGGCAAAACCGCCGAGCAGATCGTCGCCACCTGCCCGCCCGATACCGTCGACCTCGGCACCTGGTGCCTGGAATCGACGCCCTTCCCGCTCACCAACGCGGACGCCGGCAAGAACAACTTCATTTGGGCCAGCAAGAAGTGCGAGGAAGAAGGCGGTTGGCTGCCCTCGGCCGCCGAACTGCTGGGGGGCGCCGCGCGCGTAAAGCTCGAGTCCACGATCCACGACTCGCCACTGACCGCCACGATCAACCTCGACCCCAGCCGCGGCCTCAAAGACGAACGCGAGATGAGCGCCACGCTGGTCACGACCGAAGCGGGCTCCGCGGCGGCCGGCTTCGAGGGCGTCAGCGAAGGCGCGACCGGTGACCCCCGCCAGGGCCAGCCCAACCCGATCCCGCTGCCCGCCAACCCGCTGCCGGAATCGCTGCAGTACGTGGATGTCTACTCCAACGGCACCAAAGGCGGCTTCGCCGGCTCGCAGCCGGTCAACGAAGCGCAGAACTTCCGCTGCGCCTACGCGCCGTCGCCGGGCGCCCTCAATAAATCGACCTCGTGACATGCGGTGCCGGACTCGCAAGACGCTTGCCGCTCTCGCCGCGGCTCTGGCTCTCGCGATCCTGCCAGCCTGTGCGCAGGCGGTGATCCTGCCCGCCACGACGATCGACGGCCCGAGCGAGAGCATCGCCGGCTTCGGTGGTACGGCGATGGCCGAAGACGGCAGCGGTGGGGTCGTGTACCTCAAGACCGTCGAAGGCGTCGCCCACGTGTTCGTCTCGCGCTATGTCGAAGGGCGCTGGTCGGCGCCGATCCGGGTGGACACCGAAGAGCAGTTCGCAGCCGGCTGGCCCCGCATCGGAGCGGCCGCCGGGGGTGAGCTGATCGTCGTGTGGGCCACGCCGTTCGCCACCAGCCCGACCACCGGCAAGCCGATCTACGAGCTGCTCGGGGCCGAGCTCGGCCCCGGCGCCGAAAACTTCGGCCAGGCCATCATCGTCGACCGCGACATCGAAGAAGGAACCGACACCAGCCCCGACCTCGCGGTCAGCTCTACCGGCCAGGCCGACGTGGTCTATCGCGTGATCGACACCAACAAAGTGGGGGTCTCGCTGCTGCGGGCAGGTGACGTTCCTGAGAGCGTGCGCCTGGCACACTTCGACGGCCGGCGCTGGTCCAACCTCGGCGCGATCAACCGCGACGCCGCGGTCGGCATGCGCCCGCCCACGCAGGACAACGCCCCCCAGGTCGCGATCGGCCCCACGGGCAACGGGGTGGTCGTGTGGCAGGAGCCCGACATCGAAGGCGTCGCGCGGATCTGGGCGCGGCGGGTGTTCGGCAGCGCGCTCAACTACGTGATGCCGGTCTCCGCCGAAACCTACAACGGGGCGCAGATCACCGACGACGCCGATGCCCCCAGCGTCGCTTTCTCGCGCCTCGGCCAGGCCGAGGTCGCCTACCGGCAGGCCGCCGGTCCTTCCTCGCCGCTGCCGGGGCCGCGCATCTTCCTGAACATCCTGCCCGACGGCGAATCGGCGAACGGCGGTGAGTTTCAGGGCGCGAGCATCGCCGACTCCGCCGTCTCCGGGGGCAAGAGCGCAACCGTCGGGCCACCGGCGATCGACATCGACGAAAAGCGCTCCGTGCGCGTGCTCTACGACGACAACGGCGCCCCCCGCGTGATCGAAGGCAACGACAAAGGGCTGACGGGCGCGCTCTCGCTCGGGCCCCCGTTCGCCGGCGGCGAACAGAGCGTCGCCAGCGTGATGAACCCCGAAGGCGGGGGGGTCTCGGCCTGGCCGAGCGCCGAAGCGCAGGGCCACCCCGCGGTGGCGGTGCGCGAGGACTTCCCGGGCGGGGCCGTGCAGACGGCGCTGGTGAGCGGCGGCGCCGGCGGCGAAGTGGCGGAACTGGCGGTCGGGCGCTCGGGGCTCGGGGACGGCCTGATCGCCTTCCGCCAGGGGCAGCTTGGCGACGCCGCGATCGTCGCGGCGTCGGCGACGGCGCCGCCCTCCCAGTTCGTGCTGACGCTGCCCAAAGCGTGGGTGAAACCGAATCAGGCGCTCGTCTCCTGGCCGCCCGCTCCCACCTCCGACGGGCCGCTGAGCTACCACCTCGTACTCGACGGCCACATCCAGCCCACGCCGTTGGGTGAAGCATCTCGCTCCGCACGCCTCGACCCCCGCGGTCTGAGCTCGGGCAGGCATCGTGTGCAGGTGCTCGCCACCGACCGCGATGGCGAGTCCACGCTGACCGCTCCCGCGACGCTGCTGATCGCCGGCGTGCCGCCGACCGTCAAGGTCAAGCTTGCAGGTGGCGGCGCGGCGGTGCGCGTGCGGGTGCGCGACTCATACGCGGGCGTGGACTCCCATGCGGTGAGCGTCAGCTTCGGCGACGGCGCGTTCGCGCACGGCCACACGAGCTTCTCCCACCGCTACCGCCAAGCGGGCGTCTACCGCGTGGTCGTGCACGTGCGCGATGCGATCGGCAACGCCGGGGTGGTGAGCCAGTGGGTGAGCGTGCGATGAGGTGGTTGTTCGCCGCGGGGCTCATTTGCATGTTGACTGCGCTTGCGCCGGCCCCCGCAAAGGCCGACCTGTTCGGGCCGATCTCGCTCGTCTCCGAGGGCGCACTCAATGGGGGCGTGGCGCAGCAGATGGAATACGCGCACGACGCCGCGATCTCCGGCAACGGCGTGTACGTCACCTTCGACGGCTCGATCGCCGGCGTCACCGGGGTGTGGCGGCGCGATCTGCTCACCGACTCGCTCGAACAGGTGGCCGGGGGCGACGCCGAGATGCCCTCGATCAGCGCCAACGGGCAGTACCTGAGCTTCACCACCAACGAAGGGTCGAGCCTGCCCGCGATCACCGACGGGCAGCCCGACGAAGCGCCCAAGCAGGAAGCGGCGAACGTGTACGTGCGCAACATGGCGCTGGCGCCCGGCGAAGCGGGCGCCTTCACGGTCGTCTCGGCCGCCAACGGCTCCGCCGAACCGCTCGCCTACCACGGCGCGAACACGACGATGGGGGCGAGTGCGGCTGCCCGCTCGGCGATCAGCGCCGACGGCGGCGAGGTCGCGTTCGTCACGACCGCCGTCTCCAACCTCGTCGCCTACCCGAAGCTCGAAGAAGAAGAACGGGGCAGGGGCGAAACGCCGCAGCCGCACACGCCCGCCGGCCAGGTCGCGGTGCGCTACCTCGAAAGCGGCCGCACCGTGCTAGTCAGCCGCTGCTACTTCGAATGCGGCGAATCGACCGCCTCTGGGGCCAGCGAACCGGTCGTCGGCAGGGGGCAGCTCGGCGCTGTCTACCCGGGGGAACAGTTGAAGTTCCCCGCGATCCCGGAAACGGGCGAATGGCCAGGCGCCTCGATCAGCGCCGACGGCAGCACCGTGGCGTGGATGGGGGAGGAGATCGGCGAGCAGGCGGCGGCGCTTCCCGCTGAAACGCTCGACCCTGGGTACACCGAACCGCTGTGGCGGCGGATCGCTCCCGGCTCGGAAACTGTCACGGAGCGGGTGACCGGAGGATCGGACCCGGGCAATCCCCTGTGCGTGGAATCGGGTGAGAGCGCGCTGCCGGCCACGCCCTCCGCGCTTGACCCATGCCAGGGGCCGTTCGTGACCGAACAGGGGGGCGGACGCCCCACCACCGGAGTGTGGGGCGCGAGCCGCGGCGTCGGCGACTTCATCCCGCGGCTCAGCGCCGACGGCTACACCGTCGCGTTCCTCTCCGAGGAGAAGCTGCTCGCCGAGAGCCTCGGTTTCGGGCCGGCCGGCACCGGGCAGCCGAGCGATCTCTTCACGGCCGACATGCACCCCGGCCTCACTCGCGATCAGGCGCTCACCCCGCTGACCGAGATCGGGCCCGAAAAGGACACCTATTCCGGGGCGATCGCCGACTTCGAAATCTCCGCCGACGGCGAGCAGATCGCGTTCACCACGCTGCGCACGCAGTTCCCGCTCGGCCACCCCCAGTACGTGGACGCGCCGGCGTCCGAACCGGGGCTGCCGGAGCTGTTCGACATCGATCTGCGCGACGGCACGCTCACGCGGGTGACGCACGGCTACGCGGGTGGGCCGAGCGAACAGCCCCACAAAACCAACCTCCAGGAAGAAGACCAGTATGGGGATCCCCCCAAGGGCTTCGGCGCGCTCTCGCCCGCCTTCTCCGCCAACGGGGAAACGCTCGTGTTCACCTCGACGGCAGACAACCTCGTCTACGGGGACGGTAACGGGGCCTCCGATGCCTTCCTCGTCAAACGCACACTGTTCACGGACAGTCAGCCACCGCAGTACCTCTCGAGTCCGCCCCCACCACCCACGGTGAGCCCGGAATGGCAGATCTACGCGAGTGCTGTGCCCCAGGCGGACGGCGCCGTGGTGCTCGACGTGAATGTGCCGGGCACGGGAGATCTCGAGGCCTATGCCGGCGGGAATGTGCCGGTGCACGTTCGTGCTCGACGCGGCGGTCGCGTGCGAACGGTGCTCTCCGCGCGAACTGTAGCTTCGGCCCGCGCCGCGGTGGCATCCACCACCACCGGTCTGCAGAAGCTGACTCTGACGCTAGAGCACCCTTAC
>JBEKYV010000220.1:0-6210 GCA_049510515.1 Solirubrobacteraceae bacterium
CGGCCGCCCAGCGAGACAAGGGCGCCCTGCAGCGCCGGGAAGGCACTCCGAAGATTGCCATCCTCGAACGGGTGCGTCCGCAGGATGTCCGCGTACAGCGACGCGGCCGCGATCGCCGTCTCCCTCGCCGAGCGCTGCTTGGGCGCACACCGTTCCAGCTCGGCGTTGTATGCGGCGAACGTCGTGCGCAGCTCCGCTCGAATAAGCCCTGGGTCAGACCCCATTACCAGCCTCCCCTGCAGCTCTCCACCCTCGCGCCAACGCACTCCAAACTGGGTCTGAGCGGTGCGGATCTGCCCGGCCTCATACGGAAACGTCGTGTTGAAGATCCCGGTGTGCCAGCGCAACAAATCCTCAAGACCCATCTGCAACGGGCGCCGCGCCGCTTCCCTGGCGACATCAAAGACCACACGGCTCAAACGAACAGTGATCTCCGCCGCGGTCTTCGGCGGTGTGCCAAAGGCCGGCAAGAGCGAGCGGTAGAACCGGGAACTCCCATCGTCACGAAACGCGGCGAACCCGGGGAACAACACATGCTGGTCATCGTCTGACATGGGCGGTCAAGCTATCAGATATCCGTCTGCCTATCCGCTAAGCTATCCGTATGTCTACTCTCCAACTCCGTCGAACACGCAGGCCCGAGTCCCTCGCAAGAGCGGTTATCGAACTGCTTGACGACTACCAATGCCCCATCTCGACCCAGGCCGTCCGTGTCATCCTCACCGCACGAGGACGACCGACACCCGCCGAACGCCTCGGCCGACTGGCCGCCTACCAGCGCGAAGACTTCGAGCGAACCAGGATGCCGCCCGAGTTGTGCTGGACTCTGAGGCCCGACGGTGTGGCCGTGACCCCACGATGGTGGGCACGCGGCCAATGGCGGCTGCTGCGACGGATTCAGACCGACGACGTAATGCCGATCTGGTACGCGACCCTCGCCACCCGGCTCTGCCGCGATCTCGCCAACCAACGCGGCGTACCCGACCCGCACCTCGCAAACCTCGCGCTCGCGGCAGCCAACGCAGCCCTCTGGGGTCGGCAGACATTTGAGCTTCCCGCCTCCAAAGAGGACTGGATGCGCATCTACCAAGAGGTCTACGCCCCTCACAACGGCGCCCTCAACAACCGCACAGGCGGAACGGCCGAACAGTACGAGGCCGAGAAGGCACTCAACGCAGCGCAGGGATTCAACCCGCTGTTCGGCCGAACCTAAGTGCTCTGGCTCGGAAGTTCGGCGACGTATTCGGCAGACGGACACGCTCGCTCTTGACGGCCAGCAGGCGCCCGGCCGGTGCCGAGACACAGCGCTGCTTGTCGTCCAAGGGAAGCGAGTGCCTGGGCAACACTTGGGCGCTCGCATCTGTGGGAGTAAGCGAGACTCCCGGGCATCCCCTTCGCGCGCGTGGCGTCTAGAGTTGCTGCATGGGGTTCCTTAAGCGGATGAAAGGGGCGACTGGGCCTTCCTCTGAACGGCCGGTGGATGCAGCCGAGCCCACGCTCGACGCCGGCTTCATCGATGGCATCCTCGAGAAAACTCGTTTTCCGCCGACAGAGCACAACCGGGCGGCTGTGTGCGCAATGATGCATGTGATGCTGCGAACAAAGGCGTATGAATACATCACGTATGACAAGCCCAAGGCCGTCGCAGACCGATTTGTAGAGTCGCACCCTCTTCGCGGTAGCGGCACGTCGCTCGCCGATTTACAACGCGTGGTAGAGGACGTCATCGCGGTGCAACCCGAGTGCGCGCCATACATGCGAGGTGAGCACGTGGAGGCCGAGTCTCTCCTGCTCGAAATAGCTGCTTCCGGCGGCGGGATGTTCGAGCATGGACCCACTCAACCGCTTCTGGTGTACGGCGAGGTCTAGCTCAGGAGGTCCGAGTCCGGCTGGCGGAGTGACTGACGCACGCGCCGGTCAGCAAGACGATACCGCTTAGCCGGCAAAGCGGGGGCGCACGCCAGCATCCCCCACGCTGCTGCTCCGGACGATGAGGAGCAACGGGATCGAGCCACTGGTTCGCTTCCGCTCTGCCTTCAGAAGCGGTTGATGCACAGCACCCAATCGGGGGCGTTACGCGTCACCGATCGCGACCACGGAGCACACGTGCATCGCCGAAATTAACGGGCTGATGAGCAGCAGATCGAGCAGGCCGAGCGATTCCCGCTCCAGAAAACAGACATGACGGGCGTCGCCGAGCGGGCCGATGCCGGTCACCCGCCAGCTCGATGACCGTTGGTCGCTCGCGTCACGCCGTGTTGCCGAATACGCGCCGGCGCAGACGCGCTCTGCCCCGTGGTTCGTCGCGCACCATCCTCGTACCGGCCAGCAAGTCGGCCAGTGTCCGTCGCTGTGAGACGAACGGCACGGCGCAGCGATTCACGGCGACCGGCACGAGCGCGCGGAGCAGCACCGTCAGGCAGCCCCTGTGCACCGGCTCGCGCGTCTGGTAGATGCGCGTGATCGCCTCCTGGCGAGCCTGCGGGTCGCCGGCGTGCTCGGCGTGTGCCCGTGTCAAGGCTCAGTAATCCAGCAGGATGATCTGTCTCACCTCACCTTGGCAGAGAGGGCTAGCCAAGGTGGGGACTTCTTGTGATCGGATCTGAGGAGAATCCCGTGATCCGGCCCACCCCCGTTGAACCTCGCGTTGGAACTCCTGTTGCTGCTGCCGTTGCAGCACGCTCGGCCCCGGGATCGCGGTGCCGATCAGCCAAGGGATCGCGCGCCGGGCGCCGAGCAGGACGATCGTCTGGCGCAGGCTGGGATCAGCTCCCGTTCGCGCGTCCACGCGCCTGGGCTGCCGAGGGGATCCGCGCGCGATGCGTCGCCGTTCCAGCGCCACCTCGATCGCGAACGTTCCGGCTCGCAGAGAGACCCGCCCCGGCTTGGAGGTGATCAGCTCATTGAAGGACTGAAGCTTTGCGGCATGGCCGAAATCCACTCGCTCTCCTGGCCCGTCAACGCTCAGCATAAGCATCGTGACCTACGATGGAATCAGATGAGCGGCCCTGGTCATCACGCGCGTGTCGACATCGCGGGCCGCGCCCGTGATGCCTACCGGGCGATGGCCGCGTTCGACCGCTCGATCGAGTTCGACCCGGGGTTGCGCGAGCTGGTCAAGATCAGGGCCTCGCAGATCAACGGGTGCGCGTACTGCATCGAGCTGCACACCCGCGACGCCCGCAAAGCCGGCGAGAGCGAGCGGCGCATCTACGCGCTCTCGGCCTGGCACGAGAGCCCGCTGTTCAGCGACCGCGAGCGCGCGGCACTTGCGCTCACCGACGCGATCACCCGCATAGCCCACGCCGGCCTGCCCGAGGCCGTGTACGAGCAGGCCGCCGAGCACTTCGGCGAAGAGGAGCTTGCCAACCTCATCCTCGCGATCACGGCGATCAACGCCTGGAACAGGATCGCGATCAGCAGTGGCATCGTCTTCGCCGACGACTGACTGACGATGCCGCCTGCAACCGCACGGCTGTTGCTGTGCGAGCTTGCCTGTCGCGAGCACTCGTGCCCACCGAGGAGTTGCCAGCGCCGTCCACGAGCTGCGCCAAAGGACACGACCGGCGCGCCAGCACGCTGCTCGGCGCTCGGCTGTGAGGCGTCGCTTCTCTACCGCCAACCAGCCGCTCTGCCGGCCCCACGGAACGACGTGGATGCACCAGCGCCAGACGCATACAGCCCGCCTGGTGTTAGCCAAAACGTTAGCCCGACGCCTTTCGTCCGACCCTACACCACAGCGCCAGCGACCCAATCTCGCTTGAACACGCGGGATTCGTGGGAAGCCCCCGGCAGGACTCGAACCTGCGACCCTCGGATTAGAAGTCCCGTTGCACCAGCACAGCTACAGCCTGGACCACGTGCATTCAAGCCATCTCTTCGCAATAGACCGGCCTGAGCCAGGCTGATCGGGGAGGAAGTTCGGGAGGAAAACGTCCGTCGGGCGCGATACGGTTCTCCAGGTGGCCGCCATCGTCTCCCACTGCGACCCCGGACCGCGATCCAAGCAAGCGAAGGAACCTCATGGCCACTCGCGCCTTTGACCCTTACGCGACGATCAGCGGCCATGTGTGGCTGTACGAGGGCAAGCGCCGCAAGACATGGTGCGCGAAGTGGCGGGACAAGCACGGGCAGCACGAGAAGCGCCTCGGGCCGGCATGGACCGGCAAGGGGCCGCCCGCGCCCGGCTTCCTGCGCGAGCGCGACGCACAGGCGCTGCTCGACGCGATCCTGGTGGATGCCCGCCGCGGACAGCTCCAGGGTGAGCGCACCGGCCTTACGTTCAAGGATCTCGCCGAGGAGTGGTATGAGCGCGGGTGCTTCGAACGCGACTGGTCAGCCAGCACTCGGGCCGACTACCGCTCGATCCTCGACGCGCACCTGCTGAGCGAGTTCGGCCCCAAGCCCCCGGAGGCCGTCACCACCCACGAAATCGAAAGCTGGCGCGACCGTCTCGCCGACGAGGCGCTTCCCGAGTCGAGAGCCAACGAGGACATGCAGCCCGACGGCCGCGACCAGCCTCAACAGCCCCGCCGCACACGCTCACGTCGCACGGTCAACAAGATCGTGACCCAGCTGCACAGCATCCTTCAATACGCGGTCAAGCGTCACGGCCTCGCAAGCAACGCCGCCGCCGACGTGGACCGTCTGCAGGAGTCCTACGCCGCCGCGCGCTTCGACTTCTACTCCCCCGAGGAGATCCACAAGCTCGTCACCGCCGCCGCCAATGGCGCCCACCACCATCCCAACCGCCCGGCCGTCAGCGACACCGAGCACGTCCTGCGTGCCGCTGAGGACCGCCAGGACGCAGCGATCTACCTTACCGCCGCCCTCAGCGGCCTGCGCCGCAGCGAACTGCTGGCGCTGCGGTGGGAGGACGTGGACTTCGAGCACTCCTCGATCCGCGTCTTCGAAGGCTACAGTGCCAAACGGGCCGGCAAGCCGAAGTCAAGCAAATCCCGCACGGTGCCAATGGTCGACGAGATCGCCGAGGCGCTACGCGACCTGAAGACCCGAGACGCATACACCGACAAAGACGATCGAGTGTTCGTCAGCCGCGAGGGCACCCCGGTCGATGGCTCCGCATTGCGTCGGCGCTACATCGCTACGCTCGACGCCGCCGGCCTGCGGCAATTGACGTTCCACGACCTCCGCCATACCTTCGGTTCGCTGGCGATCAACGTCGGCCAGCATCGTTCAGGTGCAAGCGTGGATGGGGCACGCGGACATCAAGACCACGATGCGCTATTTGCACCATAAGAGCCGGGCCGACGACGCGCAGTTGCTGTCTGGCGCGTTCCGGGTCCAAAACCGAGAGTCAAACTTTCAAAGCTAGGAATCGTGTGCGCGGAACTTCCCGACACGCGGATTTTTGATTCTACGTCATCAGGTCTAGCTTCTTATGATTTGGCTTGTATAAAGGGAATCATGGACGGTAGACCCGGGTAGTTTCAGGCAAGTTCGGGACCGTTCCGGGACCCCCTTTTTTTGACTCCAAGAATGGGTTCCCCACCGGCACGCCGTCGCCGCCATTGACGCTCAGTGAACCGCCTGCGTCGAACTACCCTGCGATCGCGAAATTGAGCGACTTTGAGCTTGAGTGCTGCCCTGCGGCGTTTGTCGCTGTGATCAGGAGCGTGTAGCGACCTGGCCTCAGTTTTGAGTGGGAGACGAAACCTTGGAAGCCAACCTTGTTCATGCCCCTGTGGCCCACGAACGAGAGAGCGCCAGTGAGAACCGTGCGGCTGCAGACCTGGCGTCCCGCGTCCCTGGGGGTCTTGGCGACGCACTCGCTGCCGACCATTCGCCCGTTGACATGCCGCAGGAAGCTGAAGCCCACGGTGGCCAGCTCGTTCAGCGAGATGGAGAACGTCGTCCCGACACGTGACTTGCCATGCTCATGCCACGCAGAGGCCGACTGGCTGACCGCGCCGATCATCGGCGGTTTGGACGTGGACGATTCAGACGTGGTCGAACCGGACGTAGACGCGGGAGCGATCGCGACCTTGCCGGCTGTGCTCGTGACGTTGCCGAGCGTGTCGGCGCTGTGGAGCGTCACTTCGTAGGTGCCCGCGGCGGTGTACGTGTGGGCGACGCTCATGCCGCTCGCGGAGCCGCCATCGCCGAAGCTCCAGCTCGTTTCGCCGAGGTCCGACCATACGTCAAACGGCGAGACCGAGAACGTGAGCGGTTGACCGACCGTCCCTTCGG
>JBEKYV010000221.1:0-6167 GCA_049510515.1 Solirubrobacteraceae bacterium
GGCGCCGAACTGGTCCACGCTTTCGAGGAATGGCGCCGCCGTCTTGCGCCTAGATAGAAATACGGCCTGCGTTTTGGAGCGTATCGGCGAGCCGCCCCAGAGCTGCCGCGTTCGGTGTGCTGGTCGGATCCCAGGTGCCCTCGATGCGTAGTGGCTCGAATCGCGCTGAGAATTGCTCGATCAGAACTGATCGATCGTGGTTTTGGCTGATCGTGTCGCGGTGATCTCCGGGTGGCTGTCCGTAGGCGAAGCGCTGCATCGCTTGCTCTGACTCCCACAGCGTGAACGTGCAGTTCCCGTAAACAGGCAGTCCTGCCGACACGGCGGTGATGAGACCGTCGGTTTGCAAGAACGGCTTGGCGGCGGGGCTGATACGGCCGAGCGTGAGGTTGTGCCGCCAGGAGGTGCGCCCGAGTGTCAGTGCGGCGATCGGGCCGCTGTCGCTGGCGCTCTTGCCCGGCGTGGAGCGCGGCAGGTCGGCCAGCGGCGAGTGGCCTCGGAAGCTGCCGCGGGATTGCAGCGGTGCGGCGCGGGTGTGCCAGGCCCAGAGGCACTCGCTCCACGCGCGTACAAGCGGGCAGCGGTCGAGGAACTCCTCGAGCGCGGACTCCTCTTCCCACACCAAGACCGCGATCACGCGACGGAGGTCCGGCAGACCATATGGCGAGAAGCCCGCCGAGCCGCGGGTGCCGAAGCACGTCATCACCTTCGCGAACCGTACTCCCGGTGCTCGCGCCAGTCCGTGGGTGGCGTGCCTCATCCATCGAGTCGATGCGAGCAAAGAGGAGAAATCGCACACGTGCACAGAGGCGATTGGCTGCTTCGGCCCTGTTCGATGCGGATCCGTGGGTGGCATTGAGGGTAGCCTACCAAGCGCTAAGTAAGTACGCTGGTCTACGCTGCGTCGATGTCGCAGACGTCCCGACCAACCCGCCTGGCCGCCGCGCAGCGGCGAGAGGCGATTCTCGACGCGACCCTTGCGATACTCAGCGAGCAGGGCTATGAAGGAACCTCGGTGCGAGACATCGCGGCCGCTGTCGGGGTGAGCGTGCCCGTCCTCTACGACCACTTCCCGTCCAAGACAGCCCTTCAGCTCGCGTTGATCGAGCGAGAGGGCGCCGCGCTTCTCAGCCACGCTCGGCGGCAGGGCGAGGCCGGTAGCTGGGCCGAGCTTGTTCGTAGCAGCATCGACGCATTCTTTGCCTTCGTCGAGGATCGTCCCCACTCGTGGCGGTTGATTTTCGTGGAAGTGCCCGCGGACCCGAAGCTCGCCGCCGCGCAGGACCAGGTGCTCGCCGACGCCACCCGGGCGACGACCGGCATGATCGCCGCCATCCCCGCGTGGGAGCTCTCCCGGCCGATCGCGCGCGAGCTGGCCGACTCGATGCTCGCGGAGGGCGTCCGCTCGGCCCTCACCGGCCTGGCCCGCTGGTGGTGGCGTCATCGTGACACCCCACGCGAGGACGTGGTCACGATCGCCTACGACCTGCTCTACACAGGGCTTGACCGCCTCTGCCAAGCGCCCTGGCCGCCAAGTTCGTCGTCGCCAATGGGTGATGACGCTTAGCCCGGGCGTCAAGTCCGACAAGCATGCACCGCTCGTGCCAGGAGGGAACGAGTGGTGTTCTCGCCATAGCCTCCTCCAGGTGGCCGCACGTCACGCGTTGCGCCGTGGGCTCTCCGAGGGCGATGTCGAGCGCTGCTCGCATGACTGCGAGTGTGCGCCGAAGGTCGCCGGCTCGGCCGTCGTTTACCGATTCGACGTAGCTCTGTGACAGTAGTTGCAGTCCCTCTGGTTCGAGGATGTCGTGGACTGCGCTCCACATCGGGGAGCTGGGGAAGGAAGACCTCGGCGGTCAGCTTGTCGCGGACTGGCTGGTAGCCATCGAGGCACTGGGTTTCGGCCGGCGAAGGCCCCGGCATGGGATAGCCCGTCGGGCACGAGCGTAAGCTCCCCGCCGGCCCGCTGGTCGGTCAAGACGTCGCGGCCGTTGATATCGCCGCTGAGCTTGACGTGCGCCTGCTCGACCATGCCCTCAATGATCTCAGGTGAGTCGGCCGCTCGCCAGGGGAGGCTATGGGCGCCCGCGGTGCCTGGTGGGCGCGGGATTACGTGGGTTGCCCTCGCCGTCTTCTGTCGCGGAGAACGCTGGCATGACCTCGTGCGCGAACCGTCGCAGCTGCTCCTTGCCGCCAAGCACCGTGAGCAGGACATAGCGAGCGCCGGCATCATGCAACGTCGCCAGTTTGGCGCAGATTTCCTCAGGTGTTCCATAGAGCGCGTGCTCCTCGGTGCCGCCGCTCTTTCCCGCGTAGGCGAGCACATGCGAGCCGCCCTTGCGTGCAGGTGAGCGGGACACGCTCACCGTGCGCTGGGTGTACTTGGCTTGGCGAGCAAGAGCGGCTTCGGCGTCCGCCCGATCCTTCGCGACGTATAGCTGGCGCGCCACGACGACTCCCATCGGATCGAACGGTCGTCCGTGCGCTTCACGCTCGGCGCGGTAGAGCGTCATGCGCTCGCCGATCTGCTCGGGGGGCGCGTACTGGTCGAGCATGAGGTTGAAGCCGCGCGCGGCTGCCTTGCGGATCGATGCCGGGCTCCCGGCGGCCATCCAGAACGGCGGGTGCGGTCGTTGCGCGGGCGGCGGCTCGACCACGATGTCCTCGAAGCGCCAGAAGCGCCCATGGTGCGAGAAGCGGGAGCGCTCAAGCCAGGATCGTGTGATGAGCGCGACGGCCTCCTCAAAACGTGCCTCCGCCTCCTCCGGCGGGATCTGGAAGCCGGTGAACTCGCTGTGGCGATAGCCCTTCCCGACACCGAAGTCGAGTCGGCCGCCGGAGACCAGATCGAGCGTCGCCGCCTGCTCTGCCAGCAGGACTGGGTTGTGCCAGGGCAGCACCATCACCGCCGAGCCGAGGCGCAGTTGGGTGGTGCGCATGGCAAGGCAAGTGAGCAGCATCAGCGGGGCTGAGACCTGGTTCCAGCCGGTGAAGTGGTGCTCGACCAGGAAGCTCGAGTGAAAGCCGAGTTCCTCAGCTTCGACGTTGAAGTCGAGATAGTCGCGGAAGCCTTGACCGGTCTCGGGGGGAAGATCGTCGCCGTTCGCCTGCGCTGAGCAGAAGAGACCAAACCTCATCAGCTAGGGCCGCGTGCCCGGGATCAACAGGCTGCTGGCGAGCGCGTCGTGGCGCCGGTTGCCCACCCAGGTCGTCGCGGCGATCAGTGCGGCGATGCCGATCCCGACCGCGAGGCAGTCGCCGGCGACGAGCAGATACCCACCGCTGCGGTGTGGGTTCACGAAGAGGTAGGGGTACCAGTCCACGATCGCGCCGCGGGCCAGCGTGTAGATGATGTAGAGCAGCGGGAAGGCCATCCACAGCACGACCGTCCGCGCTGGGTCGAGGCGCTCGCGCGGCGGGTCGAGCAGCCAGTCGACCGTCACTGCGACAGGCATCACGTAGTGAAGGATCGCGTTCACCCACGGGTATGCCGGCGCGTGCCCGGAGAGCAGCAGCAGGTACACGATCCCGGTCGTCAGGATGTAGACGACTGCGGCGCCTCTGAGCAGCTCGACCGTGCGAGAGCGCGCGTGCGCGGGGCGGAGCGTTCCGTGCAGAAGCATCGCCGCCGCGAACAGGTTGCTCAGGACGGTGAAGTAGCTGAAGTAATCGGCATCGGTGACTCCGGGTCCTGCCGCCACGTCGTAGCCGATCGCCGTGAGCGCCACCAGCGCCAGCAGCGCACGGCAGACGCGCAGCGCCGGCTCGCTTAGCGCGCCACGCTGCGGGCTGCGCTCGACGGTCGCAGCCGAAGAAGATAGAGAGGGCATGACACGACGTTAGCCGATGGCTCCGTCGGCGGTCAAGCGGCTCACTCTACGGGGCGTGGGGCGTCCCGGCAGCGGAAATCTCGATCCGACACGTACGTACGTTCGGGACGGCATGAGCCCGGTTTCGGTCGGCGAGCGCCCCGGCATGGGGATGGTCTGGCCCCTCGCAAATCCCCCGCAGAGGGCCGGCATCGGCTCCACCACAATGCGGATCGTCCCGCGTGCCGGGTGTCGCAGGTTCCCCACGTTTGACTCTCGCCGCCATTGTGGTTTAAGCGGCGCCGGCAGCCCACGAAACCGCCCACGGCCCCAAGAATCGCCAGCAACCGGGCGAAGCAATACCAATCGCCCCCCGCCAGATGACCATCAAGAATGGGCATCGCTACCACGCGCTCGCCCGGGACCAAGTAGGCCGGCCGTCATGAGAGCCAAAGAATGAGCACGGACTCGCTGCGCCCATGACTCGGAAGCGCGACATCAAGCAGTTCCGGCAGGCCTGCAAGGAGGCTGGGTTGACCGTCCGTGAGCGCTATGAGGTGAGCCAGGCATTGCATGCCGAGAAGGAAACTGGCGGCGGGCAGGAGGACATGAGCTATGGAGAACTTCTGGCCTGGCTGCGACAATGGAAAGACACGTGGCGACCGTCGTAGCCCTAGATGCCTCACCAACAACTGTTCTGCGCTCGATGCGGGGACCGATCGTCGATGCGCGTATCGCCTATCCGGATGTCCTTCACGTTGAAGTTCGCGACTCGAGCGGCGGCATCTGGCGTCTCGCTACCCAAGACGCGGAGTGGTCGCCATCTGACCCCGCTCAGCTAGTCGGGCGCTCGATCGAAGATGCTGACATCGACGAGGAGTCTGGCGAGCTGCGTTGCAAGCTTTCCGACGGCTCAGTGCTCGATATCAAGCCCGCCGCGGCCGAGGCAAACGATGACCCTCCCTACTGGGAGCTGATCAGTTCCGCTGGCGTCGTCCTTGAGTTCGGTCCGGGAGTTCGCTGGCAGATAAGCGGGGCCGACGGGCTGGCCTCGCGTCGCTGAGCGGCGAGCCGATTTGTCGCTCAGCGGCTAACGTGGAAGCATGACCGCTCTCGGACGTACGGACCTCCACGTGTTCCCCATCTGCCTCGGTGGCAATGTGTTCGGCTGGACCGCCGACGAGCCGCAGTCGCACGCCATCCTCGACGCGTACACCGCCGCGGGCGGCAACTTCATTGACACCGCCAACTCCTACCTGGTCGAGCACGGCCGCTCGGAGACGATCATCGGGCGCTGGATCGCCGCTCGCGAGGACCGTGAGCAGATCGTCCTGGCCACGAAGGTCGGCGGCGGCCAGGGGGCGGTGCGCAACCTACGGGCGAACACGATCGAGCGCGAGGCGCGCGCCTCGCTCGAGCGCCTGCAGACCGACCGCATCGATCTCTACTACGCGCACTTCGACGACGAGGAGACGGCGCTGGAGGAGTCGCTGGGCGCCTTCGACGCGCTCGTCAAAGCGGGCACGGTCGGCCACATCGGCGCGTCCAACTACACGGCGCAGCGGCTCACCGAGGCACTCGATTTTCAGCGCACGCATGGGCTTGCGGAGTTCACGGTTTTGCAGCCGCACTACAACCTCGTCGAGCGCGACTTTGAGCGCACGCTGCTGCCCGTCGCCGAGGAGTGGGACCTTGCCGTGTTGCCTTACTTCGCGCTGGCCAAGGGCTTTCTGAGCGGCAAGTACCGGCCCGGCGGCGCGGCCGTGGAGTCCGAGCGCGCCGAGTCTGCCCGTGCTTACCTCGATCGCGGTGGGGCGGCCGTACTGGAGGCACTCGACGAGGTCGCGGCGGCCCACGAGACGGGGGTTGCCGCAATCGCGCTCGCCTGGCTGCGCGCCCAGCCGCAGGTAGTCGCCCCGATCGCCAGCGCGCGGACGACGGAGCAGCTCGAGCAGATCCTGCCCGCCGCCACGCTGGAGCTGTTGCCCGCGGAGATCGACCGGCTGTCGGCCACTACGCGGGTGGCGTAAGTCAACCGCTTGCGCCCCGGGGCCGGGGCCTGTCACGGGCTGCTGCTCGGCCCACCATCCGGCGGCTCGGGACGGCTCACCCCAGCAGCCCGCGGATGTCCTCCGCGGTGAGGCTTGAGGCGAACAGGTCGCCCTCGTCCATCACCCCGCTGAACAGGGCGGCCTTGCGGCGTGCGAGGGCGACGACTTTCTCCTCGATCGTGTTGCGCGCGATCATCCTGTAGACCATCACCGGGCGGGTCTGGCCGATGCGGTGGGTGCGGTCGATCGCCTGGGCCTCCGTCGCGGGGTTCCACCACGGGTCCAGCAGGAAGCAGTAGTCGGCCTC
>JBEKYV010000222.1:0-6164 GCA_049510515.1 Solirubrobacteraceae bacterium
TCGATCGCGGGGTGCTGGCCGATCACGCGCTTGTGCAGTTCGTCCTCCATGCGCATCAGCTTCTGCGTCTCGGCCTCGGTCAGCTTGAACACGGGGATGCCGGTCCACATCGAGACGATTTCGGCGATCTCCTCCTCGCCGATCGCCGGCCGGTCGCCCGACTCGCCCGCTTCCCACTCTTCTTCAAGCTCCCGCTTGCGGTTGGTCAGCTTGCGCTCCTGGTCGCGCAGCGCGGCGGCCTTCTCGAACTCCTGCGCCTCGATCGCCGACTCCTTCTCGCGCCGCGTGGTCTCGATTTCCTCCTCGAGCTCGCGGTTGGCGGGCGGGGAGGTCATCGACTTGATGCGCATCCGCGAGGCCGCCTCGTCGATCAGGTCGATCGCCTTGTCCGGCAGGAAGCGGTCGGAGATGTAGCGGTCGGCCAGTTCGGCGGCGGCGCGCAGCGCGTCGTCGGTGATCTGCACCTTGTGGTGCTGCTCGTAGCGGTCGCGCAACCCCTGCAGGATCTCCACGGTCTGGTCGATCGAGGGCTCCTCCACGCGGATCTGCTGGAAGCGGCGCTCCAGCGCCGAGTCGCGCTCCAGGTACTTGCGGTACTCATCGAGCGTGGTCGCGCCGATCGTCTGCAGCTCGCCCCTTGCCAGCGCGGGCTTGAGGATCGAGGCGGCGTCGATCGCGCCCTCGGCGGCGCCCGCGCCGACGAGGTTGTGCAGCTCGTCGATGAACAGGATGATGTCCCCGCGCTGGGTGATCTCCTTCATCACCTTCTTCAAGCGCTCCTCAAACTCTCCCCGGTACTTCGAGCCGGCCACCAGCGCGGCGAGGTCGAGCGTGTAGATCTGCTTGTTCTTCAGCAGCTCCGGCACATCGGCGTTGGTGATCCGCTGCGCGAGGCCCTCCACCACGGCGGTCTTGCCGACGCCCGGCTCGCCGATCAGCACCGGGTTGTTCTTCGTGCGCCGCGAGAGGATCTGCATGATCCGCTCGATCTCGGTCTCGCGCCCCACGCAGGGGTCGAGCTTGCCTTCGGCGGCGAGCTTCGTCAGGTTGCGCCCGAACTGGTCGAGCAGCTTCGAGGACTTCTTGCCTTCCGTGCCGCTGCCCGAGCCCGCGCCGGCGGCGGCACCGGGCGCGCCCGCGCCCTGGCCCTGGCGGCGACCGGAGGGGCCGGAGAGCATCCGGATCACCTCGTTGCGGATCTTCTCGGAGTCGGCGTCGAAGTCGAGCAGGATGCGCGCGGCAACGCCCTCGTTCTCGCGCACCAGCCCGAGCAGGATGTGCTCGGTGCCGATGTAGTTGTGCCCGAGCGACAGCGCCTCGCGCAGCGCCAGCTCCAGCACCTTCTTGGCGCGCGGTGTGAACGGGATCTGTCCTGAGGTGACCTCCTCACCGGAGCCCACGATCCGCACCACCTGCGCGCGCACGCGCTCCACGGTGATGTCGAGGCTCTCCAGCACTCTGGCCGCCAGCCCCTCCTCCTCGCGCAGCAGACCGAGCAGGATGTGCTCGGTGCCGATGTAGTTGTGCTTGAGCGTGCGCGCCTCTTCCTGCGCGAGAACGACAACCTGCCGGGCCCGTTCTGTGAATCGCTCGAACATGGTGCTGTAACGACCTCTCCGTCTAAGATCTTGGTGTCGGTCCGGTATGCGGGGACAGTGATCCCGGGGTGGGGTGGATCCCCACTCCTCTCTTCGTCGCAACGCGCGAGAAAGATGAGCCTCCTGGTCCTATCGCCGCCATAGGACAGTCTACCAACGGGCCCCGCGGCACTCCAGCGGGAACCTCTCGCAAACCTTCAGCGGTGAGCGGCGGATCGGCACACCGGGACTTCTACGGGGCACAGCCCATTGGCCGAGGGCACCCGACGGGGCCGCAGGCGCCCGCCGGCACGGAGGCGTGGCCGGCGGGCTAGGAGCGCATCGCCGGAAACAGCACGACCTCACGGATCGAGTCGCGCCCGGTGAGCAGCATCACGAGGCGATCGATGCCGAGGCCCACGCCCGCCGTCGGGGGCATGCCCTGCTCGAGCGCCTGCACGTACTCCTCGTCGTAGGGCATCGTCTCGGCGTCGCCGTCGGTGAGGGTGTCGATGCGGTCCTGCTCGTGGAAGCGCGCGCGCTGCTCGTCGGGGTCGATCAGCTCGCTGAAGCCGTTGGCGATCTCCATCCCTCCCGCAAACGCCTCGAAGCGCTCCACGGTATTGGGATCGTTGGGACGCTCGCGGGCCAGCGGCGAGAGCTCCTTCGGGTAGTCCACGACGAACGTCGGCTGCCTTAGGTTGGGCTCGACGCACTTGGACAGCAGGTCATCGGCCATTTGAAACCAGGCGAAGCCCTCCGTCTTCAGCTCGAGGCCAACGCGTCCGATCTGGGCGGCCAGCGCCTCGGCGGTGGGGTGCTCGGCGAGGTCGATGCCGGATGCCTGCTTGATCGAGTCGGCGAAGCCGACCCGCTTCCACGGCGCGGAGAAGTCCAGCTCGCCGGCATACCCGCTCGCCGCCGCGGCCGCGCGCACGATCACTTCGGTGCGTGCCATCGCGCCCTCGTAGTCGGCGTAGGCCTCATACCACTCAACCATCGTGAACTCCGGGTTGTGCTTGTGCGAGACGCCCTCGTTGCGGAAATCCTTGCCGAGCTCGTACACACGCTCCAAGCCGCCGACGATCAGGCGCTTGAGATACAGCTCGGTGGCGATCCGCAGATACAGGTCGCGGTCGAGCGCGTTGTGGTGGGTGGTGAAGGGGCGCGCCATCGCGCCGCCGTACAGCGGCTGCAGCACCGGGGTCTCCACCTCGATGAAGCCCCCACCGTCGAGCTCTGCCCGAATCGCCGAGATGATGCGCGCACGGTCAATGAACAGCCGCCGGGAGTCCTCGCTGGAGATCAGGTCGAGCTCGCGATGGCGGTAGCGCGTCTCCACGTCGGCCAGGCCGTGGTGCTTGTCGGGTGGGGGACGCAGCGCCTTGGCAAGGATCTCGAAGCTCTCCACGCGCAGCGAAACCTCGCCGTGGCGGCTGCGCATCGCCGCGCCGTCCACGCCAATCAGGTCGCCGAGATCGAGCGACCGCAGCAGCTCGAAGCGCTCGGGCCCGAGGATGTCGATGCGTGCGTGCAGCTGCAGCTTGCCGCTGCGGTCGACGAGATCGAGGAACGCCGCCTTACCCGCCCCGCGCCGCGCGACAATCCGGCCCGCGACGCGATGACGCTCATCGGTTTCCTCACCGGGCGCCAGGTGCTCGTACCTCGGCAGGATCCCCGCGATCGGCTCCGCGCCGGCAAAGGCGTGCGGGAAGGCGCCCGAGTCCGACGCGGCGATCCGCTCCCCCTTCGCTCGCCGCTCGGCGATCAACTCCGCCAGGCCGTGCCGTTGACCCTCCCCCGCCGGCTCATCTGTCCCGCTCGGGCGCTGCCCCGACTCCCCGGCTGCGTCTGGCTTGTTGGCCGCGGCGGGCACGTCGGCTGCTCCCAGCCCGTCGGCCGCGCCGGGCTCGTCGGCTACGCCCATCCCGTGGAGGCTACTTGAGCCCGACGTCGATCTTCGTGATCTTCAGCTTGCGCGCCGGGCCACGGGGGACCTGCACAGCGACCGTGTCGCCCCGCTTGTGGCCGAGCAGCGCGCGGCCGACGGGGGACTCGTTGGAGAGCTTGCTCTCCTCGGGCTTCGCCTCGGCGGAGCCGACGATCGTGTACTTCACCGACTTGCCGGTCTTTTCGTCCTTGACGTGCACCACCGAGCCGACCTGCACGACGTCGGTTGAGAGCTCCTTGGAGTCGATCACCGTCGCCATCCGCAGCCTCTCCTGCAACTGGGCGATCTTGCTCTCGAGCATCGCCTGCTCGTTCTTGGCGTCGTCGTACTCGGAGTTCTCGGAGATGTCGCCGAACTCGCGCGCCTCCTTGATCCGTTCGGCGACCTCACGGCGGCGCGCCGTGGAGAGCGTCTCCAGCTCGTCCTTCAGCTTCTCGAGACCTTCGGGTGTGAGGATGACGTCCTTCGGCATATGGGCGGGTGGGGTTCGATTTCCGCGGTATAGATCAGTCGTCGATTACGAACGAAACCCGCCGGTTGAACGGGCCTGCCCCGGTGTTGGGCGAGACAAATCCGCAGTCGGCGGGCTGCAGCGAGCGCAGCAGTATAGCGAGGCGGCGGCGCCCCACCAAATTGCTCAGGCCGCGAGCGCGACCGGCCGCGTGGCGGTACGCAGCAGGCGCCTGGCCTCGGCGATCTCAGGGGTGGCTTGCAGCGACTGTTGCAGAGACGTCAGCTGTGTCCGATCGACGCCCAATCGCGGCAGATACCACGGGTAGAACTTGCGCAGATAGCGCCCGGCGCGCTCGGGCCCGAGGTGCAGGGCGGCGCGGTCGATCACCCATTCCAGCTCTGCCGTCACCTCCGCGGGGGTCGGCTCGGCTACGCGCCCACCCACCAGCTCCTCGAACAGCCACGGGTTGCCCAGGCAGCCGCGCGCCAGCATCACCGCCGCCACGCCGGTGCGCGCGAACGTCTCGCGGATGCCCCGCGCGTCGTTCATGCCGCCGGTGAGGATCACCGGCGCGGGCAGCGACTCCGCCAGCCGCCCCGCCAGCTCGTAGTCGGGAACGCCTTTGTGGTGCACCGCGGCGGAGCGTGGGTGGAAGGCGATCGCAGCGACCCCGGCGTCCGCCACCAGGCGGTGGGCCAGCTCGAAGCCGGAGGTCTCGCCGGGGCGCCGGCCGGAGCGGAGCTTGACGGTCACCGGCGGTGGCCCGCCCGCATCCCTCCGCGCTTCCGTGGCCCCCTCCACGGCGGCGCGCGCAACGGCGACCGCGCGCGCGGGGTCGGCCAGCAGCGCGGCGCCGGCGCCGGTCTTGCACACCTTGGGGACGGGGCAGCCCATGTTGAGGTCGAGCGCGTCGGCGCCCGCGGCGACGGCATCCGCGGCGGCCGAGCGCATGACGTCGGGGTCGCTGCCGAACAGCTGGATCGAGGTCGGGGCAATCGGCGGGCCGGGGGGGCCAGCGGCTGGATGGGAGCAGGCAGGAAGGCAGGTGGCACTCCAAGCCACGATGCGCTCATCCGGATGGATGCGCAACAGCTCGCGCAGGGTGCGCTCGTTGCGGTAGTGAATCGCGTGGCTGGACACCATCTCCGACACCGCCATCCCGGCGCCGTAGCGCTTGGCCTGCAGGCGCACAAACCAGTTGCCGATCCCCGCCAGCGGGGCCAACAGCACGCGATTGGGAACCCGAAGGGGGCCAAGCTCCCAGGGGTCGGTCAGCTGGGGGGAGGGCATGTGCCCATTATGGCCAGGCGAGCCTGCGCCTTGGTGGCGGGGCATGGAGGCCCCGCCCCCGGGCGGCTGATGCACTCGAGGCGCACGCGGACGATCCCGCGCTACCACTGGCAGCTCACCGGCGCTCCGATCAGATGCGGTTGCGCTCGTAGATCAGCCGCAGCCCCGTCAGCGTCAGCAGGTCGTCGACCGCTTCGATCGTGTCGGTGTAAGGGACGATCGCGTGAGCGAGGCCGCCCGTGGCGATCGTCTTCGTCTCCGATCCCAGCTCCCCGCGCAGGCGGTTGACGATCGCGTCGACCTGGCCGGCGGTGCCGTACACGATGCCCGAGCGGATCGCGTCGATCGTGGTCTTTCCGATCAGCGCGCGCGGCGCGGTCACGTCCACCTTGGGCAGCGCCGCCGCCCGCTCGGTGAGCGCCTCCAGCGAGATCTCCACGCCTGGGGAGATAATCCCCCCGAGGTACTCCCCCTCGGCTGACACGGGGTCGTAGGTGATCGCGGTGCCGAAGTCCACCACCACGCAGGGGCCGCCGAGGCGCTCGTGGGCGGCTACCGCGTTGACGAGGCGGTCGGGGCCGATCTCGCGGGGGTTGTCGTAGCGGATCGGCATCCCCGTCTTCACCCCCGGCCCCACGGTGAGCGTCGTGTGCCCGAGGTAGCGCTCCGCCATCGCCGCCCATTCCGGCCCCAGCACGGGCACCGTGGAGGAGACGATCGAGGCGTCGATCTCCTGTATCGACACCTGCCGCAGCTCCAGCAGGTTGCGCAGCGCGGCGCCCAGCTGGTCGGAGGTGGACTGACGCACAGTGGCAAAGCGCCAATGCTCGGTGAGCCTTCCCTCGCGGAAGGTCCCGAAGTGGGTTTGGGTGTTGCCGACGTCGACAGCGAG
>JBEKYV010000223.1:0-6153 GCA_049510515.1 Solirubrobacteraceae bacterium
TACCGCGCCTACTTCGCGCTGCCCAAATCGATCAAGGGAGCCGACGGCGAGCCCGTCAACGCCCTGCTCGGCACCGTCAACGCGATGCTCGCCGCCGAGGAGGCGCTCGCGGACCGCGGCGGCCCACGCGCGATCGTCGCCTGCACGGGAGCCGAGGAGGCCGCTTACCGCGTGCGGCTCTACCCGCCCTACCACGCCCACCGCGACCCGATGCCCCCGGAGCTGGCGCGGCAGTGGAAACTCGCCCCGAAACTGCTGGCGAGCCTCGGCTGGACGGTGCAGGGGAGCGAGGAGCTGGAGGCGGACGACGTGATGTTCTCCTTCGCGCGCGGCGAGGCCGAGGCGGGGGGACGGGCACTGCTGCTCACGGGCGACCGCGACCTGTTCCAGGCGGTGGGCGAGCACACGGCAATCCTCGAGCTGCGCAAGGACGGCAAGCCGCAGGAGATCGGGCCACAGCAGGTGCGCGAGCGCTACGGCATCGACCCCGAGCAGGTGCCCGACTTCATCGCGCTGCGCGGCGACCCCTCCGACGGGCTGCCGGGCGCGCCGGGGATCGGCGCCAAGACCGCGGCCGAGCTGCTGCGCCGCCACGGCTCGCTGGAGGGCGCGCTGAGCGCGGTGCGCCGCTCCCCCACGTCGGAGCGGCCGCGGACCGTGGCAGCGCTGAGCGAGAACGAAGAGCGGCTGGAGGACTTCAAGCGGATCGCCACGCTCGTGGCGATCGACGTGCAACGCCCGCCCAACCGTGCCACCGACTTCGCCGCCGGTGCCGCGATGGCAGGCGAGCTGGGGATGCGGCGCTTGGCAACGCGGTTGGAAGGGATGATTACGGCGTGAACTTCACTGTGATCACGTCCCCGTCGCGCATCACGTAGTCGCGGCCCTCGACTCGCAGCGTGCCCCGTTCGCGCGCGGCGGCGTAGCCCCCGGCGTCCACCAGCTCGCGACAGCCGATCACTTCGGCGCGCACGAAGCCCTTCTGGATGTCGGTGTGGATCTGGCCGGCGGCATGCCAGGCGGTGAGGCCACGGCGCAGATGCCACGACTGCGCGATCGTGGCCTCGCCCGCCGTGAAGAACGCGATCAGGTCGAGCAGGGCAAACGCCTCGCCCACCACCCGCTGCAGGCCGGACTCGCTGACGCCAAGCTCCCCGCGCATCGCCGCGGCGTCCTCGTCATCGAGCTCCGCGAGCTCCGACTCGATCCGCGAGGACACCGCCACCGCACGCGCGCCCTGCGCCACCGCGTGCTCTGCCACCGCCGCCGGGACCTCGCCGGAGCCCTCGTCGACGTTGGCGACGAACAGCACCGGCTTGCTGGTCAACGAGCCGAGATCGCGCGCCGCGTTGGGCGCCTCCTCGGGCACGGGCACCGTGCGCGCCGGGCGACCGGCCTGCAACGCCGCGATCACCTCGCGCAGCCACACCTCCTCCGCGACCGCGACGCGATCGCCCCCGCGCGCCTGTTTGGCGACTTTCTCCACCCGGCGCTCGGCCGCGTCGAGGTCGGCCATCACGAGCTCCGTCTCGATCGTTTCGATATCCGCCAACGGGTCGACGCGGCCCTCCGGGTGGACCACGTTCTCGTCGTTGTGGGCGCGCACCACGTGCACGATCGCGTGCGTCTCGCGGATGTTGGCCAGGAAGCGGTTGCCGAGGCCCTCGCCCTGGTGGGCGCCGGCAACCAGGCCCGCGATGTCGTGGAAGTCGACGGTGTCCCACACGATCTCCGACGCGCCGACGGTGCGCGCCACTTCCTCCATCCGCTCGTCGCGCACCGGCACCACGGCGACGTTCGGCTCGATCGTCGTGAACGGGTAGTTGGCGGCCTCCGCGCCCGCTTTGGTAAGCGCGTTGAACAGCGATGACTTGCCCGCGTTGGGCATGCCGACGATCCCGATGCGCGTGCTCATCCAAGCACCGTGGCCGTGGCCGTACCGAGCAGGATGCCGCCGAGGATGTCGGAGGGGTAGTGGACTCCCAGATACAGGCGCGACGTGGCAAGCAACACCGCCAGCGCATACAGCGGCGGAGCGGGCAGTCCCAGACTCGCATATACCCGCGCGCCGGCGAACGAAGTGGAGGCGTGGGCGCTGGGGAAGCTGAGCTGCGTGGGCGTGCTGGTCAGCGCCGGGAGCCCGGGCAGTTCGGGACGGGGCCGGCGGACAATCTGCTTGATGGTCGTATTCAGCGCAAAGGTGCCCGCCACCACGCCCGTCGCGCGCGCCCAACGTCTGCGCCGCGACGGGTCGAGTCCACAGCCGGCGGCACCGATTGCCAGCCACACCCCCCCGTGCTGGCCAATCCGCGAGAAGCGCGCCACCGCGCGCTCGGCGCGAGGGTTGTGCCCACTGGTGCGCGCCCACCGCAGGATGCGCTCGTCGATGTCGCGCACGGCAACCGGCTCGGCTAGGCGCCGAAGCCTACGCGCGAATCGTCCCCCTCGACCCGCACGTACACCACCTGCGCAAGTTCGAGGCGCGCGGGCCCATCCTCGGTCTCGAGCTCGTGCCAGCCGCTCGAGCCGAGCGCGTCGTGCAACGCCTTCAGTTGCTCGTCGCTGACGCGCAGCGCGAGCACCTGTCCGCCTTTGAAGCCGACGCTGACACGGCGGGAGGCGGCCATCAGTGCGTCACCTCCTCGGCGGTGGAGTCGACCGCGTGCGCCACACCGTGCGGCGGCTCGACGATCTCGACGAGCACGCGCCCGGTGGACCTGGGCTCCAAGAAGGCGACGCGCGCGCCGCCGATTCCCACGCGGGGGGTCTTGTCGATCAGTTCGAGGTCGGCGCCCGCCAGCTCCCGCAGCGCGGCGTCGATGTCGGAGACCTGGTAGGCCACGTGGTGCAGGCCGGGGCCACGCTTGGCGAGAAACTTGCCCACGGGAGTGTCCGGCCCGAGCGGGGCGAGCAGCTCGACGTGGTTCTCGCCGAGATCCAGCAGCACCGCCTCCACGCCCTGCTCGGGCACGACCTCGCGGTGGGAGACCTCCAGCTGAAAGCCGCCGCCCCACAGCTCCAGGGCGGGCTCCAGCTCGGCGACGGCGATCCCGATGTGGTCGATGCGGTCAAGCACTCGGGGGAGTGTATCTGCGCCGCACGGCCGATGGTGCCGGCGCGGGTGGGTCAGTCACTCACACGTGAGGGTCGTCGCCGCCCACCGGCCGCTCCAATGCGGTGGCGGCGACCACCCGCAGCCCGATGCCGGGGGCGCGCTCCAGGCGGGGGGTGCCGGCCATGATGCGGTCGATCGCGTCGCGGTCGAGCACCTCGTGTTCGAGCAGCTCGCGCGCGAGGTCGTCGAGCTGGCGGCGGTGGGCGATGATCATCTTCAACGCCGCGCGCCGGCCCTCCTCGATCAGCTCCTGGCGCTCCTCGTCGCGGATCCGCAGCGTCGTCTCGGAGAGGCGCACGTCCCCTTCGGGGGAGCGCCCGACGGCGGCGTTGCCCATCGCGAAGTCGTGCACCATCGAGTGGGCGATGTCGGCGACGCGTTTGAGGTCGTCGGAGGCGCCGGTCGTCACCTGACCGAAGACGATCTGCTCGGCGACGCGCCCGCCGAGCAGCACGGTCACGTAGTCGAGCAGCTCCTCGCGGGTCTTCAGGTAGCGATCCTCGGCGGGCAGGTTGAGCGTGTAGCCGAGCGCCCGCCCGCGTGGCACGATCGAGATCCGGTGCACGCGATCGACTGAGGGCAGCAGCTCGCCGCACAGCGCGTGGCCGGCCTCGTGGTAGGCGACCACCCGCTTCTCGTGCGCGTTGAGCACGCGGTGAGACTGCACGCCGGCGATCACCCGCTCCAGCGCCCCGTCGAAGTCGGCGTCGGTGAGGCCTTTGGCGCCGCGACGCGCGGCGAAGATCGCGGCCTCGTTGCAGATGTTCGCCAGATCGGCGCCGGTCAGACCGCTGGTCTGCTGCGCGACCATCCCGAGGTCGACGTCGAGCAGCGGCTTGTTGCGCGTGTGCACGCCGAGGATCCCTTCGCGGCCCTTGATGTCGGGCGGCGCGACGAACACCTGGCGGTCGAAGCGCCCGGGGCGCAGCAGCGCGGGGTCGAGCTTCTCCAGCAGATTGGAGGCCGCGATCACCACGAGGCGCCCGCTGGTGGCAAAGCCGTCCATCTCGACCAGCAGCTGGTTGAGCGTCTGGTCCTTCTCGCCGGAGATGTCCATCCCGCGCCGCCCGCCGACGGCGTCGAGCTCGTCGATGAAGATGATCGCCGGTTCGTGCTTGCGCGCGATCGCAAACAGCCGCCTGATGCGCGCCGCGCCGAGGCCGGCGAACATCTCCACGAAGGCGGCCGCCGACTGCGCGAAGAACTGCGCGCCCGACTCGTGCGCGACGGCCTTGGCGAGGAGCGTCTTGCCGGTGCCGGGCGGGCCGTGCAGCAGGATCCCCTTGGGAACCGTGGCACCCAGCTTGCGGAACTGCTCGGGGTCGCGCAGGAACTCGACGATCTCCTGCAGCTCGGCCTTCGCCTCGGTGACGCCGGCGATGTCGTCCCACCCCACGGACTGGTCGGAGGACGGCTTGATCTGCTGCGGCTTGACGCGCGGCATCACCTTCAGCATCCGCCACATCACGAAGATGATCGCGACGAAGAACAGGATCGCCACGACGGGCTCCCAGTTGAGTGCCCAGCTTTGGATCTGTTCCGCGATCGAGGGAGATGCCGTCCCGATCATTCGCCGCCGGTCCTTCTCATCCGTCTACCATCCTTGGCTTGACTGCCTGCATTATCTCATAGGTAGAACCTACCCATGGTTACCGCCGCCCAATACAGAACGCGCGAGGTCGGCGAAGAATTCCGCTGCGAACGCGACATCGCGCACGTCGATGCGCTCGTCGGCGGCGTGCATCAGGGGCATGCTCTCCAGCAGAGACTGGTGGCGCTGGGGAAAGAAGCCGTAGGCCACGCACTCCGGGAAGGCGGTGCGGAAGTGGCGGGAGTCGGTGAAGCCGGGGAGGATCACCGGCACCACATCCGCGCCCGGGTCGCGCTGAGAGACCCAGCCGGAGATCGCGTCCATCAGGGTGGACTCCATCGGGGAGCGGTTGCCGACGACGCGCTCGGTGAACTCGACGCGGAAGTCATCGGGGGTGCGGGGGTGGGTGGGTCCCAATACTTCCTCGATCCCGCGCAGCACCTCCGCTTCGCCCAAGCCCGGAGGCACGCGGCAATCCACTTTCACCTCCGCGCGGGAGGGGATCACATTGATCTTCTCCGAGGCGCGGATCCGCGTGGGGGCGAAGGTGACGCCGAGCATCGGCTCGAACATGCTCGCCAGACGGGGGTCGGCGGCGAGCAGGTTGGCGACCGCCCCCGCGGGATCCTCCGGGTCCTCGCCGATCCCGCGCAGGAACGCGGCCGGCTCGGCGGTGAGCGTGTAGGCGGGCTGGCGCGCGGCGAGGCGCTCCAGCACGGGTCCCATCTTCAGCAGGGCGTTGTCGGCGATCTTTGGCATCGAGGCATGGCCGGCCACCCCGTCTGTCGTGACGGTGAAGCGGAAGATGCCCTTCTCCGCGCAACACACCCCGTAGCGGCGGCGGCCGCGGTACTCAAACACGGCGCCGCCGCCCTCGTTGACCAGCATCTCGCAGCGCACCTTCTCGGGGTGCGTGGTGGTCAGCCATTCGGCCCCCAGCGTGCCGCCGGTCTCCTCGTCGACCACTGCCACCACCAGCAGGTCCCCGCGCGCCGGTCGCCACCCCGAGCGCGCCAGCGCGACCGCGGCGGCGATCTCGGCGGCGACCTGGGACTTCATGTCGACCGCCCCCCTGCCCCACACGCAGCCATCGACCAGCGCGCCCGACCAGGGGTCGTGCCGCCACGCGGCGGCGTCGGCGAGCACCGTGTCGACATGGCCGAGGTAGCAGAGCGTGGGGCCTTCGGCAGCACCGCGCAAGCGTGCCACGAGGTTGGGGCGCCCGGGGACAGCGCCCAGCAGCTCACACTCGAAGCCGGCGTCCGTCAGCAGCGCGTGCAGGTGCTGCTGCGCCGGCAGCTCGTTGCCGGGCGGGTTGACGGTGTTGAAGGCGATCAGCCTCTGGAGCAGCCCTACCGCGTCAGCCGCCAGGTCGGTCACCCCGAAATCGTACGCCTCTCACGACGAGCGCCGGGCACGGAGGCGAGCAGCTCGCGCGTGTAGGGGT
>JBEKYV010000224.1:0-6148 GCA_049510515.1 Solirubrobacteraceae bacterium
CTCGCGCGTGTAGGGGTGCACGGGAGAGCTGTACAGCGTCTCGTTGGGCGCCAGCTCGACGATCTTGCCGGCACGCATCACCGCCACATGATCGGCCATCTGGCGCACCACGGCGAGATCGTGGGAGATCAACAGCAGCGTCAGACCCAGCTCGCGCTGCAGCTCGCGCAGCAGCTCGAGGATCTGCGCCTGGATCGTGACGTCGAGCGCCGACACCGGCTCGTCGGCGATCAGCAGCTTCGGGCGCAGTGCCAGCGCCCGCGCGATGCCGATCCGCTGGCGCTGGCCGCCGGAGAATTCGTGGGGGTAGCGGTTGCGGTGCTCGGGTGACAGGCCCACCCGCTCGAGCAGCTCGCCCACCACGCGCCGGCGCTCCACCCTGTCGCGGTGCAGCCCATGGATCGCGAACGGCTCGCTGACGATCGAGCCGGCCGTCTTGCGGGGATTCAGCGAGGAGTAGGGGTCCTGGAAGACGATCTGCATCTCCCGGCGCGCGGCCTTCAGCGCCGCGCCGCGCAGGTGGGCGATGTCGTGGCCTTCGTAGCGGATCTCCCCGCCGGTGGGCTCGAGCAGGCGCATGATCAGCCGCGCGGTGGTGCTCTTGCCACAACCTGTCTCCCCCACCAGCCCGAGCGCCTCGCCGCGCCGTAGCTCGAAGCTGATCCCGGCGACCGCCTCGACGGCGTCCACCTGGCGCTGAAACACCACCCCCTGCGTGATCGGGAAGCGCTTGACCAGATCGCGCACTTGCAGCAGCGGCGGGGCTGCCGCGACTGCCCCCTCCTCCTTCCCTCCCCTGTTCGCGCCTTTGCTTCGCTCGCGCCCATCGTGGTTGTCGTTGCGCTGGTGGTCGCCGCGCTCCAGCGTCGGGGACGACCGCAGCAGCCCCTGGGTGTACGGGTGCGCAGGAGCGGCGAGCACCTGCTCGGTCGTGCCGCGCTCGACGATCAGCCCGGCCTGCATCACCGCGATCTCATCGGCCATCTCTGCCACCACCCCGAGGTCGTGGGTGACCAGCACGAGCGCCATTCCCAGCTCCTCGCGCAAACGCCGCAGCAGCGTGAGGATCTGCGCCTGCACGGTCACATCGAGCGCGGTGGTGGGCTCGTCGGCGATCAGCAGCTTCGGCTCGTTGGCGAGTGCCATCGCGATCATCACGCGCTGGCGCATCCCCCCCGAGAGCTCGTGCGGGTAGGCGTCCACCCGTCGCGACGGCTCGGGGAGTCCCACCAGCTCCAGCAGCGCGGTCGCCTGCTCGCGCGCGGCGCGCCGCGAGACCTCGCGGTGGGCGCGGATTCCCTCTGCCACCTGCGCTCCCACACGGTACAGCGGGTGCAGCGAGGAGAGCGGGTCCTGGAAGATCATCGCCAGCTCGTTGCCGCGCAATGCCCGCATGCCGCGCTCGGGCAGCGTCAACAGATCGACGCCCTCAAACAGGATCCGCCCGGAGATCCGCACGCCCTGGGCGCGGGTCAGGCCCATCGTGCTGAGCGCGCACACGCTCTTGCCCGAGCCCGACTCGCCCACGATCCCGAGCGTGCGGCCCTGCCCGAGCGCGAAGGAGACGCCGTTCACGGCCTTCACCACCCCGCCTTCGGTGGGGAACTCCACTTTCAGGTCCTCCACGCTCAGCAGCGGCTCGCCAGGCGCGTTCACGGGGATACCCCGCCCTCCGGCGTGCGAAGCGGCGGGGTCACTTAAATCTCACCCGCGGGTCTAGATACGCGTAGGAGATGTCGACAAAGATGTTGGCCACCACGATGAACAGCGCCGCCAGCAGCACGGTGCCCTGGATGATCGGGAAGTCGGAGTGCGTCAGCGCGTCGTAGTTCAGCCGCCCCACGCCGGGGATGTCGAACACGACTTCAACCAGCAGCGCGCCGCCGAGCAGCGTGCCGAGGTCGAGGCCCAGCACGGTGACGATCGGGGTGATCGCGGCGCGCACGCCGTGGCGCAGGATCACGCGCCGCTCGGAGAGGCCCTTGGCGCGCGCCGTACGGATGTAATCCTGGTCGAGCACCTCCAGCAGGTTGGCGCGCAGCAACCGCGCGTACACCGCCGCAAAGGTGGCCGCGAGCACCAGCCACGGGAGGATCAGCGAGGTGAACCATTTCCCCGGGTCGCTGCTGAGGCCGACATAGCTGCCGGCGCCGGGGAAGATCTTGAGCTTGCCGATATCGGCGCTGAATAGGAACAGCGCGATCAACCCCAGCCAGTATTCCGGCGCGGAGATGAACAGCAGCGCGGTGCCCATCGCGGCGCGGTCCAGCCAGGTGCGCCGGCGCACCGCGGAGACGATTCCCACCGTGAGGCCGCTCGCCAGCCAGATCATCACCGCGCCGGCGGCGAGCGAGATCGTGGCCGGCAGCCGTTCTGCGATCAGGCTCTTCACCGAGGCGTCGCTGTAATAGCTGTAGCCGAGGTTGAAGTGCAGCAGCACCCCTTTCATGTAGTCGTAGAACTGGGTGGGCAACGGCCTGTTCAACCCCAGGTCGCGGGTGATCTCGGCGATCACCTTTTGCGTCGGCGCGCGCCCGGCGCGTAGCGAGGCCGGGTTGGCGCTGGGGAAGAGATAGAAGAAGACGAACGTGAGCGCCGCCACGATGAACAGCAGCGCCACGCCCCACAGCACACGACGGATGATGTAGCGGGCCATTCCCCCTACCTCACCTTCCCGCATCCACGGCCCTCAAGTCGCCTGAGGGTCCTCCGGCCAGAATGCGGTTCCCTGGCGGGAGGACCCTCTCGGCGGCTCACTTCAGCGAGGTGAAGGCGTAGTCCCATGCGCCGGTGTCCCACAACTGGTTGACGCCCGCCACTCCTTTACCCTCGATCTGCGCCTGGATCGAGTAGATCTCGGGAGCGGCGACCGCCTGGCGGACCAGCATTTCATCGATCTTCGCCCACGCGTCCGCGCGCGCCGGTTCGCCCACCACCAGCGTCGCCTTTTCCATCGCCGCGTTGATCTGGGGGTCGTTGACCTGACTCCAGTTGGCGTTGCCGCTCGCTGAGATCGCGGGCCCGTAGAACGGCACGTACAGCACCGTCTGCGGATCGGCGAAGTCGCGCACCCAACCGGCGTTGGGGCAGACGTCGATCTTCTGTGCCGGCACGGTGCAGTACTTGGAGTACATCACCGACTGGTCCACCAGCGTGAGGTGGGTTTTGAAGCCGAGGTTCAGCAGCGCTTGGTTGGTGACCTGCGCCATCGCTTCCTGCGGTTCGCCGGTGGAGCCCACCACCTGCAGGGTCTGGCCGCCGGTGTACTTGCCGCTGGGATAGCCGGCGAGCTTCATGTACTTCGTGGCGACCGCCATGTTGCCTTCGGGGTGTTCGTTGTAGTCAACCTTCGGCCCCACCGCGCCGCCGGCCTGCTCATACCCGTTCACACCCGGGTACAGAAAGTGGGTCATCGGCGCTGCCACCAGCGCCCCGCCGCGCGCCTTCACGAGCGCGTCGCGGTTGAGCGCCGCCCACACCGCCTTACGCAGATCGATGTTGGTGAACGGCCCGTGCGCGTTGTTGAGCGAGGCGTAGTAGTCGCCCGACCCAGGTGTGAAGGTGATCTGCTGGGGGTAATGCTCGTACGCTTCCTGCACGATCGACTGCGCCGGTACGTCGTTCTGCACGAGATCTTCACCGTGCAGCACCTGCTTGCCGATCACCGTCGGTTCGCCGCCGATGTTGATGTCGATTTCGTTGAGGTACGCCGGGCGGAAATCGGTGTGAGGGTTCCACCGCGGGTTGCGCACCAGCGTCACCGACTTGCCCGGCTGATAGCCGATGCCGAGGAACTTGCCGGCGCTGTCGGACTTCAGCATGTAGGGCCCGCTCGCCACGAGGTATTCACTGCCGTAAGTCGTCGGTTTGTGGGCGTCGAGCGGTTTGGCGAATTCCGGCGGCACCGGGGCCGAAAGGGGTAGGCTGAGCGCGCCCACGAGCAGCGCGGCGGTGGGCTTGGTCAGGTGAAAGACGATCGTGTGGCCGCTCGGCGTTTCGATCCCCGAGATCGGGCCGCCGGTGGCCTTTTCCGCGCCCACGATGTCGCCGAAGTAGGGTTGAAAATAGGCGTTGGCGACGTTCGGATTGGCGCCGCGCTCGATCGCGTAAGCCACGTCCCCCGAGTTCACTTCGCGGTTGACCGGGGGGCTGAAGTAGATGTGCGGCTTGATCTGGATCGTCACCGTCTTGCCGGCATCGGTGATCGCCGGCGGGCCCGCGGCAACGTCCGGTTCGAGCTTGGAGGCGTTGTTGGGGAGGTAGGCGTACAGCGAGCGCTGGGTCGCCGAGGTGATCGTGTAATCCTCGTTTGCATACGCCTCGCCGGGGTCGAAATGTTCGAAGTCCTCGTGGTCGTAAACGGTAAGCGTCCCGCCACGTTTCTTGCCGTAGAGCTGCTGACCCACGGGTGACTCGCCCGCCTTGAGTGGAATGCTGCTCGTGGCGCTCGAGGCCGTGTTGCCCGAACCGCAGGCGGCGAGCGCAACGGCGAGCACGCCGCCGAGCAGCGCCAACGCCGTGGCCTTCCATCTGTAACGGTTACTGAACATGACTGTGGGACTCCTCCTCTGATGATTTACTTGACCGAACGGCCCATTTGTGGATTGAGAGCGTCCTGCAGGCCGTCGCCGAGCAGGTTGAAGGCGAGCACGGTGAGCAGCAACGCAAGCCCGGGAAACAGCATGTACCACCATGCCGTATTGAAAATTGGCGTGGCGTCGGCCAGCATCTGCCCCCAGCTGGCCGCTGGCGCGCGCACGCCGACGCCGAGGAACGAGAGCGCTGCCTCCAGCAGGATGTTGGCCGGGATCAGCAGGCTGGCGTAGACGATCAGCGGCGCGGTGAGGTTGGGGAGGATCTCGCGCAAGACGATGCGCGCGTTTGATGCCCCCAGCGAGCGGGCGGCGTCGACGAACTCCCGCTCGCGCAGCGACAGCACCTGGCCGCGCACGATCCGCATGATGTAGGCCCAGTTGAACAGCGCGACGATCGCGACGATCGTGGAGACGCCGGGCTGGATCGCCCCTTTCACACAGCCGCGCACGCCGCACGCGGCTCCCAGGCCGAGGCCGACCAGCAGCACCGGGAAGCACAGCACCACGTCGGTCAGGCGCGAGAGCAGCGTGTCGGTGAGCCCGCGGTAGAAGCCGGCGAGCAGCCCGATGACGGTGCCGATCGCCGTGGCGATACCGGTGCCGATCAGCCCCACCTCCAGCGACGTGCGCGCGCCGTAGACAACCCGCGCGAACACGTCGCGCCCGAGCTGGTCGACGCCGAAGGGGTGCGCGGCGCTGGGGCCGGTCGGGGCGCCGAAGGCGTCGAGCGCGTTCGGGTTCTGCACATACGGCCCGGGCACGCCGGCGAGCCGCACAACCAGCGGCGCGGCGAGGGCAACCACCACCAGCAGCACGATGAAGCCGAGCGACACCAGCGCCACGCGGTCGCGGCGCAAACGCAGCCAGAACAGCCGCCACGGCGAGCGCCCGGCGAGTGCCGCGGCGACGGGTCCCTGCCCACCGGCGTCGAGACCGCCCGCGGAACCCCAGCCGTGGCGTCCGCCCAGCGCGGGGTCGGCAACCAGGATGTCGGCGGCCCCAGTGGTCATACCACAGCGACCCAGGTGGGGGAAAGTGTGTTTCTAATGTAGATCACCAGCCATAGAAGTTCGACACCTCCCACCGGGCGACCTCCCGGGAGGCTTCCAAATATGGACACCCTTTTCGAGCCACCCGAGCCGCACAGTCCCCAGAGCAACCGCGATCGTCCTTCCTTGTCGGCAGGCAGCCCACATTCCCGCAGGCATGCAAAAAACGGTCCGCCCGGCGACGGGACGGGGGCAGCGCATACACAAGAGGCCCGCCCGCTGGCCGCGCGCATGCGCCCACTGCATCTGGAGGAGTTCGTCGGGCAGACGCATCTGCTGGGCGAGGGCTCGGGGCTGCGCACCGCGATCGAGCAGGGCCACCCCCACTCGATGGTGCTCTACGGGCCGCCTGGCACGGGCAAGACGACACTCGCGCGGATGGTCGCCGAGCGCTCCCTTGCCGTGTTCGAAGAGCTGAGCGCGGTGCAGGCGGGGCGCGCGGAGGTGCGCGCGGTGCTCGAGCGTGCCGCCCACCGCCGGGCCACCAGCGACACCGGCACGGTG
>JBEKYV010000225.1:0-6124 GCA_049510515.1 Solirubrobacteraceae bacterium
CTGAGGGCGCCGCTTGAGGCGGGCAGCCGTCCGCGCACCGGCTCCAAGCGGCGCTGAGGGCGCCGCTTGAGGCGGGCAGCCGTCCGCGCACCGGCTCCAAGCGGCGCTGAGGGCGCCGCGCGAGGCGGGCAGCCGTCCGCCCATTGGCTCCAAGCGGACGCTGAGAAGCACCGCGGCGGGTCGAGACTATTGGGTGGCAGGCTTCGCCGGAGCGTGGAGCTCAGGCTGGGCGGGTCGCAGCTGCCTCGCCACGCGACAACGCTTGGGTAGCTCCTGGAGCAGCAGTGCGCCCTCTGTTCGATCCCGATCGCGCAGCACAGCGTGCACCCTGCGCCCTGCCGTGTCGAGATGAATGCTCGAGAGCGCCAGGCGGCGCTGGATAGGGCCTTCGACGAGGCGAATGCTCTGCACCTTCGCCAGCGGCACCCAGTCGGTCACTCGCCGCGCCCGACCGCTGGTGGTGACGGCATAGCGGTCGTTGGCCGCCCACGACAGCAGGTGGAAGCGCAGCGGGGACTTCCAACGGGCGCGGGCCGGCGGTGGGAGTCGCTCCTCGGGTAGGCCGGGGAAGACCCTGGCCACGAGGGAGGCGGCCTGCGCGTGGCTGCCGACGGGGAGCAGGGCACGTGCGGATTTGGCCTGGTTGCGGTCCTGGCGGCCCTTGGACTTCTGGCTGGCGACATCGACCTCCAGCCGGCACCATCCGAATGGCCTCCACGCCAGCGGCTCGATCATCCGGATCGCCTGGATCCGCCCCCGCGGGATCGTCTCGGCCGAGGTTTCCACAAGCCCCGAGCGGAGCCTCACCCCGTCGGCGGCGTCGGCCACCGTCAGCCGGTAGTCGCCATTGAAGCGCCGGAACAGGCCCACCACCAGCGAGACCAGGCCCACCAACCCGATGCTGAGCGCGGCCGCCGCGGCGCCCGGCGCGAGGATTGCGAGCACGAGAAGTGCCACGATCGCCAGCTCCAACAGCAGGCCGGTGCCGGTCAGCAGGATGGACGCGAACAGCCGCCCGGGCGCAACAGTTAGAAGCGCCTGCTCCGGGGGCGGCGGTGTCTCCTCCGCCATGCCATGACTCAGAGCCAACAGACGGGCCCGCAGCACTTCGGCCTCCGTGTTGGTCAGGTATGCCAGGCGACCGGCCTTGCCGCTGCCGCTGGCCAAACGGATCCGTAGCTCGGCTAGGCCGAAGAATCGCGCCAGGCCCGGGCGGACGGTGTCGATCGCCTGGATCTGGCTCAGCGGGAAGCGCCCGGAGGTGCGCCGGATCAGGCCGCTCTCCACCCGCAGAACCCCACCCTCCATCCTCCACCTGGTGACCAGCCACGAGATCAGGCCGAGCGCGAACACCACCGCGAGCACGCCGATGTGGAGAAGGTCGCCGCCGAGCGATCCCTTCTGACCCCCTCCGGCCGCCGGAATGAACAGCACCACGAGGATGGCGATCACACCACGCCCGGTTCTCACCAGCGGCGAGAGGGGATGCAGCCGCTGCCACTCCCCGCCCAAGCCGGCTGCCACATGGGGGTCGGGCGAGGGGAGCCCATCGGGCGGAGACACAGAGCCTGTCGGTGCGCTCATCGGGCACCCTTGGGTTGCCGCGGCCGCCGCCGGGTGGGAGCCGATCGCGCTTGTCCGTGTCTCACAGCCCCATCGCGAGCGACTCGCCCAGGGAGGTCAGCTGGTCGCGCAGGCGGGCTGCCTCGACCGCGGGCAGCCCGGGGATGCGCGCGTCGCTGGCGGCCGCAGCGGTGTGCATCTGCACGGTGGCGAGGCCGAACGCCCGCTCGAAGGGGCCGGCGGTGACCTCCACGTACTGCATTCGCCCGTAAGGGATCACCGACATTCGCCGGAACATCACACCGCGCCTCACCAGCAGGTCCTCGTCCCGCTCGGCGTAGCCCCAGGCTCGCACCCGCCTGCCGGCCACGACGTCGGCGATCGAGCCGGCGAGGATCACGCACACGATTGCCACCACCGCGGCCGTGGCGGCGCCGAGCGCGATCGCGATGCCGGCTGCGAGGATCAGCGCCGCGAGGGTCGTCCCGGCCACCTCGTAGCGGCGCAGCACGCGCAGCCTGGGGGAGGGGGCGTTCCAATCCAGGGGGCGCTCGTCGAGGTCGGTGTCGGGCTCCATCCCCGCGACGATACTGCGCTGCCGCGGAGCGCGCGGCTCCTCTTGACTGCAGCCGGGTAGCGCCACTCACGGTGTGAGTGCAAGCGTAAGCACCGTGTCTGCCAGCTGGTCGGCGAAGTGCCGACCCAAGGGCTGGTGGCGGACGAGGATCCGGTACCAGAGCGCTGCGAACGCGAGCTCGACGAGGAAGTCCAGGTCGGCCGAGCTTGCCATTTCACCGCGATCGCGGCCACGCTGGAGCAGCTCGCGCAGCGCGAGGCGGCGGCGGGCGAGGAATCCGGTGCGAAACGACTCGGCGAACGCGTCATCGAGCTGGGCCGCGGCCATCAGCGCTGCGAGCAGACGCGCGTTGCGGCCGTCCGCACCTGCCACGGTACGCCGCAGAAAGCGACGCAGATCGGCGCTGAGCGAGCCTGTATCGGTTGCCGGCGCGATTTCGGCGGCTCCCTCGTTCAGTGCCTCGAGCACGATTGCGGCCTTGGTCGGCCACCAGCGATAGACCGTCTGCTTGCTCACGCCCGCCTCGCGGGCAATCGCCTCCATCGTCACGCGACCGTAGCCCTCGCGGCCGATGAGATGTGTGACTGCGGCGAGAACTGACTGTCGCGCCGGCTCGCTGCGTGGCCGCCCCGGGCCGCGACTGCTCATGGGTGCAAGTTACTAGACGGCACGACCTGTTATTATTTCAAGACGTGACGTCCCGTATTAGCTCACACCCATCGCCTGGCAGCGCGTCCTCGCAACTGGCGACGCCGTGGTCGGAGCGGGTCGAAGAGATCCTCGACGGTGATCACGCCGTCATTCTCGCCTACACCACGCCCGCGGCCGGGGTGGTGCTGGCGCCGGTGTCCAACTTCGGCCTGCACCACCGCGCGGAGGGCGTCGTAACCGTCAACAGCTCGGTGGGCGCTTGGAAGAAGATCGAGCGGATCCGGCGCAACCCGCGGGTGGCGATCGTATTCCACACACGCGCCCACGCCACTCACGAGCGCCCCGAGTACGTGCTCGTGCAGGGCCGCGCTTCGCTTCAGCCGCCGGTGGCCGACTACCCCACGTCGGTGTTGGAGCACTGGGAGCGCCTCGAGCCGTGGCGAGACCTCGGCCCGCTGCGCAAGCGCTGGATGCGTGTCTACGCGCTGCGAGTGGAGATCAGGATCGCGGTCGAGCGCATCGTGGCGTGGCCCGATCTGGCCTGTCAGGGCGCGCCGGAGGTCGAAGGCGCGCCGCTCTACGCCGAGGCCCCGGCAGCCCAGGGGCAGCCCGCCAAAGGCACCGCTCCCCGAGTGAATCAGGCACGGGCCGCAAAGCGCGCGAAGCGACTGCCCAACTTGCTGCTCGGGTGGGTTGGCGCCGACGGCTTCCCGTTTGTCGTGCCGGTGAAGGTTGGGGCGACCAACGAGGGCGGCATCGTGCTCGACGCACCGCCGCGGACCGTGCCACCCGGCGGTCGCCGCGCCGGGCTCACCGCCCACTGGTTCTCGCACGGTGTTGCCGGCCAGCGCCAGATGATCTGCACTGGCTGGATGGAGTCGAGCGGCGGCGAGGTGACGTACGCGCCGCACACGCTGGCCGCCTACCGGATGCCTTCCTCACGCCTCATCTACCAATTCGTGGTCGGGTTGTTCACCCGGCTGCGCTACCGCCAAGCGCCGAATAGAGCTGCAAGCTGATCGCGTCCTCGATGGCGGCTACCCTCCGGGTTCCGCGGACGCTCGCCGTCGAGCCAGCGCTGGAGTGCCCGGTTTCGGGACGGATTGGTGTGCCCCTGAAGAAGGTGACCCGCACGTCAAGAAGTCACCCATTCGATGATGGCGTTGAAGCGCTCCTCGGTGAGGGCGTGCCCACCAAGCGCGCGATGATGCTCGATCGCTTGTGGCGCTCCCGCGTTCAGGTAGGCCGATTCGGCCACCATGGCGATGCGAGGAGCGTCGCGCGAGTACTCGTCATCCTCGGCCGAGCACAACAGCAACGGTCGCGGCGCAACCAGCCCCGCGATGTCGTCCAGGTCCCCGACCTCCAGCAGGCTGGGGATCGCCTGGGCACAGTCGATGCCGACGCCGTGCGCCATCCTGTCCTCGTAGGTACACGCGGAGCCGCTGACGACGGCGAACGCGATCCGCTGGTCGAGGGCAGCGTGCAGCAGGACACTCGCACCACCCATCGAGTGACCGAGTGCCCCGATGCGAGTCTCCTCGACCCCGTCGCACCCGGTGAGCACCGAGTGCGCGGCGGCGGCGTCGGCGAGTACGGTGCACATCAGCGGTCGTCCCCGCACGAGCCGGTAGCACATCGTTGTGAAGTAGTCGGTTGCGTCTGACTCTCGAGCATCGGTGCCGGGGGGGCCCGGCCTACGGTCCTCGAATCCCACGGCGTCGTGGGCGAGGACCGTCACACCTCGCCGGGCAAGCGCAGGTCCGAACGCCTGCCATCGGTTTCCGCAAAGGCCAGCCACCTCCGACTTGCCGAACTGCCACTGGGAGTGGTGTTGATGATGCACCACCACGCCTGCGCCGCTGGGACGCTCAGGTATCAGCAGCAGCGCGGGCACCTCGCCCTCGTCCCCGGTGTAGCCGACCACCTGCTCGATGTAGCCATCGCGCCGCACCTCGGCGCGGACGAGCAAGTCGGGCGTGGGCGGGACCGCAAATCCCAGTAGGTCGGTCAGATCCCCACGCAAGCTCTCTACAGCCATGAGAGGGACTCTACGTGGCCGGTGTGGTCGGCGGCGACCAAGATGCTGTGAAGGCCACCAGCTCCCAGCTTACCGCGGCGGAAAGCGACACCCACGCTCCTCCGCTTCCCATTATACCACACAGGGGCCCTTCATGAAGCCCCAAGTCGTGCTGTATAACCGCCCGCCGAGACCAGAAATCACGGTGATAGGAGCTGCGAGATGCGTGTGTTGTTGTCGAGGTATATGACGGGAGTGTCGCCATGACCGGGCATGCGGTGGTGATCGCGGGAGGCGGTCCGACGGGAATGATGCTGGCGGCTGAGTTGGCGCTGGCGAAGGTCGACGTCGCGGTGCTCGAGCGGCGTCCCGATCACGTGCTCGCCGGCTCACGGGCGGGCGGCTTTCACTCGCGCACGATCGAGGTGCTCGACCAGCGCGGGGTCGCCGATCGGTTCCTCGCGGAAGGGCAGGTGGCTCAAGCGTCGATGATCGGCACAACCGTGTTGGACATGAGCGACTTCCCGACGCGTCACCCCTACTCGCTGGGGATCTGGCAGAACCAGATCGAGCGGATTATGGCCGCCTGGGTTGCCGAACTGCCGGTGCGGGTCCATTACGGATGTGAGGTGACGGGCTTCGCGCAGGACGACAGCGGCGTCAACGTCGAGCTGTCGGGCGGCCAGTTGCTGCGGGCGCAATATCTCGTCGGGTGTGACGGAGGGCGCAGCGTCATCCGTAAAGCAGCCGGCATCGAGTTCCCCGGGTGGGATGCGACGAGGAGCAACTTGATCGCCGAAGTCGAAGTGACCGAGGAGCCGGATTTGGGCATCCGGCGCGATGCCCTCGGCGTTCACGGCATCGGCAGGTTGGAGTACGAGATCCGCGAGGGCGAGGTGGTCTACAAGGATGGAGGGCCGGTACGGGTCACGGTGACCGAGTGCCAGCTCGGGCCCAGCAGCGAGCCCACCCTGCAAGATCTAAGCGAGGCACTCATCGCCGTGTACGGCAGCGATTTCGGGATCCACAATCCCACGTGGATCTCCAGGTTCACCGATATGACACGCCAGGCCGCGGCTTATCGCGCTGGACGAGTTCTGCTCGCCGGCGACGCGGCGCACGTGCACTACCCGGCGGGTGGACAGGGCCTCAGCCTCGGTGTGCAAGATGCGGTCAACCTGGGGTGGAAGCTGGCTCAGGTGGTCAATGGGACCTCCCCGGAGAGCCTTCTGGATACCTATCAGGACGAGCGTCACCCTGTCGCTGCCCGTGCGCTTCAGCACACGATGGCTCTTGGCGTGCTCCAGCGGGGG
>JBEKYV010000226.1:0-6106 GCA_049510515.1 Solirubrobacteraceae bacterium
CAGCGGGCCGAGCGCGACGGCCGAGCCGGAGACGCCCGACCACACCCCCAGCGCCATCCCGCGACGGGCGGCGGGGAAGGCCTCGGCGAGCAGCGTGAGCGTCAGCGGCGTGACCATCGCCGCGCCCATTCCCTGCACCGCGCGGGCTGCCACCAGCAGATCCGTGCTGGGCGCCAGCGCCGCGGCGGCGGAGGCGGCGGTGAACAGCGAAAGGCCGCCAAGGAACATGCGCTTGCGCCCGAAGCGGTCGCCGAGCGCGGCGCCGGTGAGCAGCAGCACCGCGTACGCCAGCACGTAGGCGTTGACGGTCCACTCCAGCGACTGGATCGAGGCGCCGAGGTCGCGGTGGATGGAGGGCAGCGCGATCGACACCACGAGGTTGTCGAGGACAACCATGAACAGCGCCATGGAGACGATCCCGAGGGTCCAGTTGTTGGTGCGCGCGGTGCTCATCGCCGGCTTCTCCTTCTTAGTGATTACTAACTAATGCGAGATTAGCAGCGACTAATAATCTTGTCAAGGGGCGGTGTGCGCAACCACCCGTGCGGCGCCGTGTTGACGAGCAGGTGAGTGTCTGCGCGGCGGCGAAATAGTGGGACGATGACTCGAAGGGCGTTTCCGATGGCGTGCGCGCTGGCTCGACGGGGGTTGCCGATGGCGTGCGCGCTGGCTCTCGGAGCCCTGGGAGGCGCGCTGCTCGGCGGCTGCGGGGGCGGGACGAAGACGGTCACCGACTCGGGCGCCCCCGCGGCGACGGCCGGCGCGCAGGCAGGGGGACACACGAGCGCCACCGCCTCCACCCCCTCCACCGCCTCCACCCCCTCCACCGCGTCCACGCCCGCTCACACGACGTCCACGACGACGACCACCGGTGCTTCGAGCGCGAGCGAACAGACCGCCGGCGCTACCCGCACCGCGACCACGCCCGCGTTCGTGCACACCGGAGGGTCGGCCTCACAATCACCCTCCGCCGAAGCCACCGCGGCGGCCGCGGTGGTGAGCGCCCACGGGTACACGGCGGGGGATCTCTCCGAATACCACCCCTCCCAGACGCTGCGGGTGCTGGTTGGGACGCGCACCGGGTCTGCCGACGGTTACAACCAGCTGGCTTTCTTCTTCCTCGGCAGCCACTACCTCGGCACCGACTCCAGCCGGCCCAGCGCCTCGATGCGGGTGCTCAGCCAGAGCGACACCGAAGTCGCCATCGCCTACGGGCTCTACCGCTCCCACGACCCCCTGTGCTGCCCCTCGGGCGGGCAAACCACGGTGCGCTTTCAGCTCAACAACGGCCGGCTCGTCCCACTCCAGCCGCTTCCGCCCGCCAGCTCCTCCTCTGGTCTCGCGCGGCAGTAACCGCCGCGACAGCCCCCTCCCCGCGCGGCAGCAAACCGCGGCAACAGCCCCTCCTCCCCCTCCCCCTACCGAAGGACCCGCGATATTGGCTCCTCAGCGGTGGCAGACGCGCGTCTCTCCCCTATCTTTGAAGGGGTGCGATAACCCCCACGAGGAAGGAGTCCCGATGAGCGCGAAAATTGAGGGCCACGCAGAGGAGCTGCTGCGGGGCAAGAACTTCTGCAACGTCTCCACCCTGCGTCCCGACGGCTCGGTGCACGCCGCGCCGGTGTGGGTCGATGTGCAGGATGGGCTGCCCACGCTCAACACCGCCGAGGGCCGGGTGTGGCCGCGCAACCTCGAGCGCGATCCGCGCGTCACGCTGACGGTGCAGAACATGGACAACCCCTACGAGTACCTCACGATCCGCGGCCGCGTCGCCGAGCGCACCCACGAGGGCGCCGACGCGCACATCGACGCGATGGCGATGAAGTACCTCGGCCAGGACACCTACCCCTACCGCCAGCCCGGCGAACAGCGGGTGATCATCCGCGTCGAGCCGGAATACGTGCACACCTACGGGGCCTGAGGGGGGTCGGTGTGTCGCAATAGCCTCCGCCACCACGACGTCGCGCGCGGCTGGGCCCGCAGCCACTCGTCGCGCAACACCAGCTGCCCCCGTTCGCGCGCTCCCACCACGCATTTGGTGTGCGCGTGGCGGCGGCGTTTGGTGTCGCCTTCGGGGGCAATCAGCATGTGCTCGCTGAGCGCGGGCAGGTGATGGCCGCAAATCGGACACCTGTACGTCGCGGGCTTGCGGTTGGCCGCGCGACGCACCGTCCACCATGGGGCCGGCGGAAGGCGTGGCGGGGACATGGGCCCATTGTGGCCCCTCTCGGTGCGACGTTGGTGGCGGTCGGCGTCGGCGTCGCGCTGGCGCTCGCCAAAGCCCAGCTGCAGCGGCGCTCCTCCCCCGCCGTGCGTTCTGCGCCCAAGCGCCGCCGCCCGGCGCTGCTCCCCGGCGAGCCCTACGCGGAGGGGCTGCGACGCGTGATCCTCGGGCAGCTCGACCTCGCCGTCGAGCTGCTCCAGGCCTACCCCGCGGGGCCGGAGGATCACACCGTGCACGAGACCCGCAAGGCGCTCAAGCGCCTGCGCGCGCTGCTGGTGCTTTTGCGCGCCGAGCTCGGCCCCAAGCGCTACGCGCGCGAGAAGGCCGCGCTGCGCGACTGCGGCCGGCGGCTCGCCGGGGCGCGCGACGCGGAGGTGATGCTCGGCACGCTCGACTCCCTCGTGCGGCGCGACCACTCGCATTTCACGCGCAGCGCCGCCGTCGGGACGCTGCGCGCGCAGCTGCTCGCCGAGCGCCACACCGCCGCTGGGCACGCCATCGACGATCCCCGCGTGCGGGGGGAGGCGATCGTCGAGCTGCAGGCCGTGCGCGCGCGAGCCGCGCGCTGGGAGCTGCGCGAGCGCGGCTTCAAGCTGCCGGCTCCCGGCGTGGAGGACATCTACGCGCGCGGGCGCCGGCGAATGCGCGTCGCGCGCCGGCGCCAGAGCGTGGAGGCGCTGCACGCGTGGCGCAAACGCGTCAAGGACCTCCGCTACACCTCCGAGACGCTCGACCGCGGCGGCAAGCGCTACAGGCCGGTGCGCCGTGTCGCCCGCCGCGCCGACCGGCTCGGGGAAATACTCGGCGAGGAGCACGACCTCGCGCTGCTCGAAGCGCGGGTACGCGAGCGCTCGCGCCTGTTCGCGGGCGAGCGCAAGACGCGCAAGCGGCTGCTTGCGCTGATCGCCTCCCGGCGCCGCAAGCTGCGCAAGCGCGCGCTGCGCGAGGGCGAGCGCCTCTACGCTCGCCCTCCGCGGCGCTTCGTGCGCCGAGTCAAGCGCGCGCAGTAGGGACTCACGAAGCGCCTCGACCACTCGCCCACGTCCGGCAATTCGACTTCAGGGCCGCGCCCCCACCGCCGATGCTTAACGCGAGTGGGGATGTACACGACGATGCGAACACGACCGCTCCTTGCCACTGTCATCCTGGCGCTGCTGGTGGGCGGGCTGGGAGTGCTGATGCTGCACACGCTCGCCGGCATGGGCGGCGTCCCGCGCGGGGGGATCTTCGACCAAGCGATCTACGGCCTCCTGATGGTCGCCTCCACATGCACCGTGCTCGCCCGCGGCGTGGTTGTGCGGGCGCAGCGCACCGCCTGGCTGACGATGGGCGCCGGTCTTGCGTGCTGGTGCCTGGGCGACGTCTACTACGCGCTGCTGGTCGAAGGCGCGGGCGCCGCCGGCGGCAGCGTCTCGCCCGCCGACGCGCTCTACCTCGCCTTCTACCCCTGCTGCTACGTCGCGCTCGTGCTGCTGCTGGGCGCCCACCTGCGCGAGCTGCGCATCGGAATGTGGCTGGACGGCCTGATCGGCGGGCTCGCCGCCGCCGCCGTTGGCGCCGCGGTGGTGCTGCCGCCGATCCTGCACGGCGCCCACGGCAACGCCGCCTCGCTGGGGGTGGCGCTGGCCTACCCGATCGGCGACCTTTTGCTGCTGGTGTTCACGCTCAGCGCGCTCGGCATGACCGGTTGGCGGCCCGGGCGCGTGTGGCTGCTGATCGCCGCCGCGATGCTGTGCAGCGCCGTGGCGGATTCCGGCTACCTCTACCTCACCGCGACCGACCGCTACCACGTGGGGGATTGGGTGCAGGTCCTGTGGCCGGCCTCCGCCGTGCTGCTGGCGATCGCCGCCTGGACGCCCTGGCCGCGCCCGGCGCGCCGGCGGGTGGAGGACTGGCGCCTGGTGTCAGTGCCCTCGTTCTCGCTGCTCGCCGCGCTGGGCGTGCTGATCTACGGCAATCTCCCCACCGCCCAGCTCACGGCGACAGCGCTGATTCTCGCCGCCGCGACCGTGCTGGCGGTGTGCGTGCACCTGATGATGACCGTGCGCGAGAACATCGCGATGCTCGCCGGCTCGCGCCGCCTGGCGCTCACCGACCCGCTCACCGGCCTGGGCAACCGCAGGCAGCTGATGGAAGACCTCAACGTCGCCTGCCGCCGCGTCTCGGGCGGCGAGACGTGGGAGCTGATGCTGTACGACCTCAACGGCTTCAAGCGCTACAACGACACCTTCGGTCACCCCGCCGGCGACGCGCTGCTGGCGCGCCTCTCCGACAAGCTGCGCACCGTGGTCGCCCCCTACGGCACCGCCTACCGCATGGGCGGCGATGAGTTCTGCGTACTGCTGCGCGACTGCGCCGAGCGGATCGACGCATTGACGGACGCCTCCGTCGCCGCCCTATCCGAGCGTGGCCCGGGCTTCTCGATCGGCGCCGCACACGGCGTCGTGAGCATCCCGCCCGAGCTGGACGACCCCGCCACGGTGATGCAGCTCGCCGACCAGCGCCTCTACCGGCGCAAGGAGGAGACGCGCGAGGCCTCTGCGGTGCACCAGCTGCGCGACGTGCTGCTGCAGGCCTTCCAGGAGCGCCACCCCGACCTGCAGGAGCACCAGCGCGGCGTCGGCGCACTCGTGCTGGAGGTCGGCCGTCGGCTGGGGATGGACGGCGAAGAGCTCGACGTGCTGGCGCGCGCCGCTGAGCTGCACGACGTGGGAAAGATCGCGATCCCCGACGCGATCCTCACCAAGCCCGGGCCGCTCAACGCCGAGGAGTGGGGCTTCATGAGCCGCCACACGATCCTCGGCGAGCGGATCCTCGCCGCCGCCGCCGCTTTGCGCCCGGTCGCCGGGCTGGTGCGCTCCTCGCACGAGCGCTTCGACGGCAGGGGCTACCCCGACGGCCTCAGCGGCGAGCGGATCCCGCTCGGCGCGCGGATCATCTTCGTGTGCGACGCGTTCGACGCGATGATCTCCGAGCGCTCCTACTCCTCGCCTGTTCCCAGCGCGGAGGCGATTGCCGAGCTGCGAGCGTGCGCCGGCACGCAGTTCGACCCAGATGTGGTGGAGGCGTTCATCGCCTCGTTCGGGGCGCCCCCGTCAGTCGACGCTGACGATGCTCAGCACGCTCTCGCCGCGGGGCAGCGCAACGGTCACCTCGTCGCCGGGCCGGCGGCCGACCAGCGCGCGGGCGACGGGTGACTCGGCTGAGAGGCGGCCCTCAGCGGGGGAGGCGTCGTGCGAGCTGACGATCGTCCAGGTGCGCTTCGCCCCATTCTGGTCGCTGACGACGACGGTCGAGCCGAAGCCGACCGCGCCGTCGGCCGCCTCGCCCTCCTCGACGACGACCGCCGTTGAGATCTTTTCGCGCAGTCTGGCGATCTTCGTCTCCAGGTGGGCCTGGTCGTTCTTGGCGTCGTGGTACTCGCTGTTCTCCTTCAGGTCTCCCCACTCGCGGGCGGTTTTGATCCGCTCGGCGATCTCCCGCCGGCCCTCGCCCTCGAGCGCCTCCAGCTCTGCGCGCAGGGACTCAAGGCCTTCCTGGGTGATCAGGTTGGGGGCGTCGCTCATCTCTTTCCTAGCGTACTGGCGATCGGAGGCGGGCGCGGAGCGGGGGCGAGCGGAGCCGGCACATAGACTGTCCCGGTGGAGTTCCGCACGATCGACGGCGATGGTCAGCGCTATGTCATCTCCCAGCGGGGTGAGGGCCCGGACATCGTGCTGCTGCACGGCTTCCCCGATACGCCCTACTCGTGGTCGGAGATCGAGGCCGTGCTCGTGGACGCCGGCTGGCGCGTCACGGTGCCGTGGCTGCGGGGCTACCACCGCGAGACAATCGTCCCCGGCCGGCCCTATGACGCCGAGACGATCGGGCGCGACGGGCTGG
>JBEKYV010000227.1:0-6090 GCA_049510515.1 Solirubrobacteraceae bacterium
GCTGGTGGTGGAGGGCACCGTAATCGGTGGCCAGGCCGGCACCTCGCGCAGGATCGAGAACTATCTTGGCTTCCCGGCTGGGATCAGCGGCACCGAACTGACCAGCCGCGCGATCACGCAGGCGCGCAAGTTCGGCGCCCGCGTGGCGACGCCCTATCGCGCGAGCAAGCTCCATCCGGGTGCCGAGCGGCACGTCGTGGAGTTGGACGAGGGCAATGAGGTCACCGCCCGGGCGGTGCTGCTGGCGACGGGGGCCGAATATCGGCGCCTGCCCGTGGAGGATCTCGATCGCTACGAGGGGCTCAGCGTCTTCTATGCCGCCGGCCCACTCGAGGGGCAGATCTGCGCGGGACGACGCGTGGGGGTGGTGGGTGGCGGCAACTCCGCCGGGCAGGCCGCCGTATGGCTGGCGCGGGGCGGGGCGCTCGTCACCCTCTTGCACCGGCGCCGCGCCTTGAGCGAGACGATGTCGCAGTATCTGATCGACGAGCTCGAACGCTACGGGGTTGCGGTGCACGATCGCGCCGAGATCTGCGAGCTGCACGGCGAGCAGGGAGGACTCGATGCCGTCACGCTCACCAGCGGTGAGAAGCTGCCGTTTTCGTTCCTGTTCCTCTTCCTGGGCGCCGAGCCCTGCACCGATTGGCTGGGCGACGTCCTCGCAAGGGACTCCCACGGGTTTGTCCTCACCGGCCCCGACGCCGGGGCGCACGGCCTGCTGGAGACGAGTGTGCCCGGCGTCTACGCGGCCGGCGATGTGCGCGCCGGGTCGATTAAGCGCTGTGCAACCGCGGTTGCGGAGGGCGCATCGGTGGTGAGCTTCGTGCACGCGCACCTGGCGGCCACCACCAGCTCGTCGCGCTGAGGAGAGCCTTTGAGCGCGAGCTCACTGCTGTCCCCCTGCCGTAAACGGGTTGTCTGGGGTCACCCAGCTCAGGGCACGACCACGATCGCCGTGCCGCCGCGGGCGACTCGCACCAGCTGAGCTGAGACAGCCGGCGGCCCTTCGAGGGCGGCCGTGCCGATGTAAGTGGGCGCGGATTCGGGGGTGCCGCCCCAACTGAAGTACATCTGGCCACCGGCCGCGGCGAGCGACCACGGGCCACCCGCTGGCATGGGGGGCATCGCAAGCCAGCCGTCCGTCGCTTCGCCGCCGCCGGCGAGACTCGCCCGGCCGATCGTCCCCGGCCCTTCCAGGCCGAGGTTGGTCCAGTAGATCCGCCCGCCGGCGACGGCGATGCCCTGCGGGCACTGCCCGCGCGCAAGGGCGATGAAGTGGGGGTTGGCTTCGCTGCCGTTGAGTGCGATGCGCCCGATCTCGGCATCCTGACAGCGGCTGAAGTAGATGTAACGGCCGTCGGTGGCGAGCCCGTTGGTGGCTTCGCCGCTGCTCTGGAGCGGCAGGCGCTTGAAGGTCCGCTGCGCATGAGACCCGTTCAGGTTGGCGCGGGCGATGGCGTTGGTTTCACTCCAATAGATGTGCCCACCCGCGATCACCGGTCCGTGTGGTCCCGACGAAGGGACGTGGATCAGCGCGCGTGCACCGCCGCCGTCCAGCCGCGCCCGCCAGATCGAGCTGTGATCGAGGCCATTGAAGTCGCTCCAGTACAGGTAGGGCCCGCTTACGGCCATCGCGGAGACGCCGTCGCCGACGGCGCGAGAGCCGGCGATCTGGTGGGGGCGCTGAGCACCGCTCAGATCGAGGCGGTCGATCGCACCCCCGCTCTGGTAGTAGAGGGTCGAGCCGGTGGCCGAGGATGCCGCGAGGAGCGCGAGCGAGGCCGACAGGCCGGCCAAACAAGACGCACGGCCAAACAGCCGTCTCCATCGCTGCGCGTAACGCTCGCCGGTGGGCACCGGGCAACTCTAATGCTCTGGCGCGGTCGTGATGCTCGCGCCTTCGCTCTGAGCACGAACCTCGGCAACCGTGGCGCGAAGCTCACCACAGCAGCAGCGCGAATGCAAGCGGCTGAAGCGCAAGCCGGCGCTGGTCGAACGGACGCGTCTCACAGCTGCCCACCACGCCGAGCTGATTACTCGCTGGCGAGCGCGCTCAGCACGTCCATTCGCGCCGCGCGCCGCGCGGGGGCCTGGGCGGCGAGCAGGCCGGCGAGCGCGGCGGCGATCAGCAGCAGGATCAGCGTGCCGACCGGGATCGAGAGCACGTAGCCCGAGTCCGACAGCGCGAGGGTGGTGACGAGGATCGCGCCGACCACGCCGATCACCAAACCAAGGATGCCGCCAATCATCGCGGTGATCAGCGACTCGTAGCGGATCATCTGGCGGATCTGGCGGCGGGAGGTGCCGATCGCGCGCATCATGCCCAGCTCGTGGGTGCGCTCGTAGATCGAGAGCACGAGCGTGTTGACGATGCCGAACAGCGACACGACCACTGAGAGCGCCAGCAGGACGTAGACGAGCAGCAGGAACTTATTGACTTTGCTGTTCTGTTCGCTGGTGAACTGTGCCGCGGTTTGGGCGTGGGTCTGGGGGAAGCTGTGGCGCAGCAGCGCGTGGATCGAGCGGTCCACCGCGGCGCTGTCGGCGCCGGGGGCGTAGGCGACGAAGTCCACCCCGTCTTCGCGCTGCCCAAACGCCGCGCGCGCCAACGAGCGCGAGATTGTGAGGTTGGAGAGCAGGCCGAGCACTTCTTCTTGCAACACACCCGCGATCGTCAACGTCACCCTGTGCCTGGTGGGCGTCAGCAGCGACACGCGCTGCCCAACCCGGAGGTGGTGGGCGCCGGCGAACTTCTTTGTGACGATCGTGCCCCCCCGCCCGAGCGCCGCAAGCGTCGCCGCCGAGCCGTGTTCCCATTCGATCTTGTACATCTTCCCGAACGATTCGGGTTCGATCGCGGTGATGCGGCTTTCTTCGTCGATCACCGGCGCCCCCCGCTGCGCGAGGTCGCGCACCCGGCCCTTGGTGAAGGCGATCGCGGTGACTGCGCCGACGCCGTGAATCGCCCTCAGCGCCGGTGCCACTGCGGCGGGGACGCCCCCCTGACCCTGCGTGTTCTGCACGATCAGGTTGCCGGCGAAGGAGCGGTTGACCGCACGGTCGATCGTCGCGTTGGTGCCGGCGGCGAGCACCGAGATGAAAGCGACCAGCCCCAACCCGACGGTGAGGGCGAGCGCGGTGACGAGCGTGCGGCCGGGCTGGCGGATCGAGTTCTCGCGCGCGAGGCGGGCGGTGATCCCGCGCCAGCTCACCAGCCAGCCGATCGCGCCGGCCAGCGCCGGCACGACGCGGTGGTGGTGCTTGCCGGGACCGCGCGCGAGGCCCACCAGCTGCACGATCACGTACACCGCAAACACGACGAACAGCAGGACCCCCACGCCCTTGCCGAGCAGCAAGCCGATGATCACGAACACCACCGCCAATAGGGCCACGCGCCGCAGGACCACCAGTTCGGTGAGCGGCCGGGGCGGGATCTGCACCCCCTCGCGCATCGCGGCGATCGGTGGCACGCGGGTGGCGCGCAGCGCCGGGAAGAAGCCCGCGAGCACCGTAACGACGATACCCACGCCGAGTGAGACGATCACGGTGCGCGCCTCCAGCACCGTGCCGTTGTCGGGCAGGTCGGCGCCAAACGCCTTGAACAGCCCGTCGAGCGCCGGGGCGAGCGCGATCCCGCCGAGCAGCCCGATCACTGCCCCCACCACCCCCAGCAGCAGACCTTCCTCCACGACGGCGCGCATGATCTGCCCGCGCGAGGCGCCGAGCGTGCGCAGCAGGCCGAACTCGCGGGTGCGCTGGGCGACGGTGATCGAGATGGTGTTGAAGATGATGAACGCCCCCACGACCAGCGCGACGTAGGCGAAGATCAGCAGGAAGGTGCGCAGGAAGCCGAGCTCTTCTTCGAGGTTGGCTGTTTGGTTGGCGGCTTCTTCGGCGCCGGTGCGCACCTTCAGCGTGGCCGGCACCGCGGCACGGATGCGGGCGGCCAGTTCGATGGGTGCGGTGGCGGCGGTGGCGGCGACGTTGATGCTGTCGTACACGCCCGGTTCGCCCGCCACGTACTGCGCCTGGCTGGGGATCAAAAGCGCGACGGTGGTGCCACCGAAGGATTCGCTGCCGGCGAACTTGGCGATTCCGGCGATCGTGTAGCGGCGTGCCGGCGAGCGACCCGCGATCACGATCTGCTGGCCGAGCCGCAGGTGGTTGCGCTTGGCGCTTGCTTGGTCGATCGCGACCTCCCCGGCGGCGCGCGGCAGATGGCCTTGTGTCGCGGTGAACGCCTCGAAGCGTGGCGGCTGCAGGGCATCCACGCGCCCCGGCGCCCCGCCGCCGGTGAGCCGCTTGCCGCCGGTGCTGAGTAGCGCCGCCTGGCTGGAGATGGCTCCCGAGGCCGCCGCCACGCCGGGCACCGCGCGCACGCGGGCGAGCGTCGCCTGATTGAGGACGGAGGTTTCCGAGCCACCGAGCGTTTCCTTTTCGGTGATGACCACCGCCTTGTTGGCGTAGGCGCTGGAGAAGATTTCCGCGAACGCGTGGTTGATCGTGTCGGTGAGGATGTAGGTGCCGGCCATCAGCGCCACGCCCAAAGCGATCGCGATCGCCGTCAGCAGCACGCGCAGCTTGCGCTGCACGAAGCCGCGCAGCACCAGCTTGGGCATCAGCCCACGGCCTTCATCAGATCCAGCGCCTGCTCGGCGCTCGTCGCCTCGCCGTCGTGCACGATCCTGCCGTCGGCCAGCACCAGCAGGCGGTCGGCGAACGACGCCGCGTGGGCGTCGTGGGTGACCATCACGACCGTCTGGGAGAAGTCGTCGACGGCGTGGCGCAGCAGCTGCAGGACGTCGCCGGAGGACTTGGAGTCGAGGTTGCCGGAGGGCTCGTCGGCGAACACGACGGCGGGACGCGAGATCAAAGCGCGGGCCACTGCCACACGCTGCTGCTGGCCGCCGGAGAGCTCCGCGGGGCGATGGCTGAGCCGGTCGCGGATTCCGACCGTGTCGATCAGCCGGTCAAACCACTCGCGGTCGACCTCGCGTCCCGCGATCGACAGTGGCAGCAGGATGTTCTCCTCGGCGCTAAGCACCGGCAGCAGGTTGAATGTCTGGAAGATGAAGCCCACGCGGTCGCGGCGCAGCTGCGTGAGCGCGCGGTCGTCCAGCTCGGTCAGCTCCACGCCGCCGACGCTCACCGTTCCGGACGTCGGGCGATCGAGCCCCGCGAGCAGGTGCATCAGCGTGGACTTGCCGCTGCCCGACGGCCCCATGATCGCGGCGAAGCGACCGGCGGGGAAGTCCACCGTGACCCCCGCCAGCGCGTCGACGGAGGCCTCGCCTTCGCCATAGCGGCGGCGCAGATCGTGCGCCTGCACGATCGGTTGGGAGCCGTTATCGGAGGATGTCAACGGTTGGCTGGAGGGCATCCCGCCATGTTATGCGCCGGCCGCGCGGGCATGCGCACGTGGGCGCCGGCCGCGCCGGCCGCGTGGCCGTGCGCACGTGGCGGCGGGTCGATCGCTTGAGCCGCCGTGGTGAGCGAGCCCCACAGATGTTGCAGCGCGTAGGCGCGCCACGGCCGCCAGCGCTCCGCCAGGCGCGCCGCATCGCGCGGCGAGCATCCATCTCTGAGCGTGGGATCGGAGCGCCCTAGCGCCGCCAGCGCGTGGCGTACGCCGAGGTCGGTGGGCAGAAACGCGTCGGGGTCGGCGAGTGCGCGCATCGCGATGTACTCCACCGTCCACGGGCCCACGCCGGGCAGCGCGAGCAGGCGCGCGCGCAGCTCCTCGCGGTCGCTGCCGGGGTCGATCGCCAGGTCTCCCGCGGCGAGCAGCCCCGCCAGCGCCTGCAGCGTGTTGCGCCGGCGCGCGGGGCCACCCGGCAGCTGCTCGGGTGCTGCGGCGGCGATCGCAGCGGGAGACGGGAAGAGATGCGTGAGCCCGCCGTCGGGCGCGGGCAGCGGCTCGCCCAGCGCCTGCGTCAGATGCGCGGCGGCGGTGCGGGCGGCGGGCACCGAGATCTGCTGCCCGAGCACGGCGCGCACCGCGAGTTCGGCCCCGTCCACGGCGCCGGGCAGGCGCAGCCCGGGGGCGGCGCGCACAAGTGGCGCGAGCAGCGGATCGCCGGCGAGGTGCTC
>JBEKYV010000228.1:0-7617 GCA_049510515.1 Solirubrobacteraceae bacterium
TGCGGCCCCACCGACGCTCGTCGTCGCGGGGCGCGTTGGGGCGCGTATGAACGGCTGATCGCATGTCCAGACTCGCACGCCAGCGCCGCCGCCACCACCGGGGGCCCTCCCGCATCCTGTTCGTCACGCTGATCGTGCTGGCGAGCACGCTGTTCCTTGGCGCGGTTGGCGCCGTGGCGTACGTGATCGCGGTCGCCGACTCTACGCAGGGACTCGCCGGGCGCCGCCCGATAGTCGACGGCGCCTCCTCGCAGGTGTTCGCCGCCAACGGTACGCGCCTTGGGTTCATTCAGTCCAACGAGCTGCGCTCGCCGATCCCGTGGGTGCAGATTCCCGCCAACCTCGCCAACGCCACGGTGGCGATCGAGGACCAGCGCTTCTACAAAGACGATGGCATCGACCCGACCGGGATCTTCCGCGCCGCTGTCAAGGATCTCGTGCACGGCGAAGCGGTCCAGGGGGCCTCCACGATCACGATGCAGCTGATGCGCAACCTCTACCTCGGCGGCGACGAGCGCACCTTCAAGCAGAAGATCACCGAGGCGAAGCTGGCGCTCGAATACAACGAACGCCACAGCAAGCGCTCGATCCTCACCAGCTACCTCAACAGCGTCCCCTACGGGACAGTCGGCGGGCAGACCGCGATCGGGGTGCAGGCGGCCTCGCGGATCTTCTTCGACAAACCGGCCTCCCAGCTCGACCTCGAGCAGGCCGCGTTGCTCGCCGGCTTGCCCCAGGCGCCCTCGGAATACAACCCGTTCCTCTACCCAGCCGCGGCCCGCCAGCGACGCAACGAGGTGCTGGGCAAGATGGCCGAACTGCGCTACATCACCCCGGCGCAGGCGGCCGCCGCGCAGCGCGCGCCGCTGGAGGTCCGCCACGGCGACTTCTACTCAGAAAAAAAAGAAGGCTTCTTCTTCGAATACGTCCGTCAGCAGCTGATCCGGCACTACGGGCGCAAAACAGTTGAACGTGGTGGTTTGCAGGTTTACACGACGCTCAACCTGCACAAGCAGGAACTGGCGCACAAGGCGATCGCCGAAGTGCTCGACGAGCCGGGTGACCCGGCGTCGGCGATCGTCACGATCGATCCCCACAACGGCTACATCGAAACGATGGCCGAGTCCGAAAGTTACGAGCAGTCGCAGTTCAACCTCGCCTCCGAAGGCCATCGCCAGCCGGGGTCCACCTTCAAGGCGATCGATCTCGCCGACGCGCTGTCGCGGGGCGTCGATCCCAACAGCACCTACTACGTCTCCAAGACCCTCTACAAAGGCTGGTTGGCCGCCGAACCCAACTACGAAGTGCACACCTTCGAGGGCACCTCGCTGAACAAGTCGATCAACCTCGTGCAGGCGACGCTCGCCTCCGACAACACCGTCTACGCGCAGCTGGCAGCCGATCTGGGCGAGGAATCGATCACCGAAATGGCCTACAAAATGGGCGTCAAAACCCATCTGCTGGGCAACCCCTCGCAGGCGTTGGGGGGGCTCGAATACGGGGTCACGCCGCTGGAAATGGCCGACGTCTACTCCACCCTCGCCGACGGCGGCTACCGCAACACGCCGATCGCGATCACCAAGGTTGTGTTCCCCGGCGGCCACGTCGACTCCAGCTGGGGCACGCCGCACCGCGTGAAGGTGCTCTCCAACGGCGTCACCGCCGAGGAGACCACGATCCTCCACGAGAATGTCCTCAGCGGCACCGCGGTGCGCTCGGCGATCGACTGCCCCACAGCCGCGAAGACCGGTACCACCACTGAACTGGTCGACGCCTGGCTGGACGGCTACACGCCCGACTACGCGACCGTGGTGTGGATGGGCTACCCCAAGGAACGCGTCCCGATGACCGACGTCCACGGCGAAGCCCAGCAGGGAGGGGCGCTGCCCGCGGTGATCTGGCACGACTACATGGCGGCCGTGACCGAAGGGCAACCCTGCGTGGAATTTCCCCAGCCGACCGAACCGCTCGTGTACAAACCGTTCTTCGGCAAATTCGAGACCATGGACCAGTCTGGGCCGACTGGCACGGGGCTTGAACCCAACCCCGGGCTGGGTGCCGGCAGCAACGCCAAGCCGAACGCCCACGGCAAATCCCATCACGGCAAGGAAACCACCGCGCCGGGCGTGGCCAAAGAAGCGCCGGCCGCTGGCGCCGAACCGCAGGCTGGTGGTGGGGCGCCAACAGAAAAAACCACTGCCGAACCCGCCGCACCAAACAAAGCTCAGGCTGAACCCGGTGCCGGCACCCCGGGCGCCGGCGGGGTGGGCAATACCGGCACGCCCAATGCGGGCGGTGGAGCGGGAGGCGCCCCGAGTGGTGGCACGGCACCGCCGTGAGGATTCCGGCCAGCTGAAGCCGCGCCGCCGTGATGACCTCGATCCCGGTGGCACCGCGCCGCCGTGATCGCTGCCTGCTGCTAGGTTGTGCGCACTCGTGGCAAAGGAAGACAAGGTCGAATTCGAGGGTGAGGTGATCGAGGCGCTGCCGAACGCGATGTTCCGCGTGAAGCTCGACAACGATCACGTCGTGCTCGGTCATGTCGCCGGCAAGATGCGCCGCTTCCGCATCCGCATCCTGCCCGGGGATCGCGTACGTTGCGAGCTCTCCCCTTACGATCTCGACCGCGCGCGGATCGTCTACCGGCATCGCTGAGCCGTGTCCGAGGGCGGGCGGCGCGGGCATGCCGATCCTCGCCAGGTACCTTCGGAGGACGCCACGACGGTGTCTGGGCGCGGTAGCGAGTTCGCTCTGATCGAGGCGATCGCGGCCGAGCTCAACCAGGGCAGCGATGCCAACCGCGCCGACGGTCGGGTGCTGCGAGGAATCGGCGACGACGCCGCTGTGGTACGCGCCCGGGCAGTATGCGTGACCTCGGTGGACGCGATGATCGAGGGGGTGCACTTCCGCCTCGGGGAGGAGTGGATGAGCCCCACACAGGTGGGTAGACGGGCGCTCGCTGCCGCCCTGTCGGACCTCGCCGCGATGGGCGCCGAGGCGGGGGAGGCCTACCTCGTGCTGGGATTGCCGCCGGGGTTCACCGAGGCGCAGGCGCTTGAGTTGGTGGGGGGCGCCCATGCACTTGCACACGCCGCCGGAGTGACGATCGTCGGCGGCGATGTGGTGGTGGCACCAACACTCATGGTGTCGATCACGGCCGTCGGCTGGGCCGATTCCGAGGACGAGCTGGTCGGCCGCGACGGAGCCCAACCGGGCGACCTGGTTGGCGTGACCGGCCATCTCGGCGGCGCGGGCGCCGGTTTGGCGGTGCTGGAGGGACGGGTCACCGCGACCCCCAACACGGCCGCGGCGGTGGCGCGCCTGCGCGGCCCCATGCCTCGGCTAGCCGAGGGCCGCGCGCTGGCGGTGGCGGGGGCGCATGCGATGATTGACCTCTCCGACGGCTTGGCCACCGACGCCGGCCACATCGCCCGCGCGAGCGGCGTGCACGTGGAGGTTGACCTCGGTGCGCTGCCGCTGGACGACGGGGTCGCGGAAATTGCGGCCGAGCTGGGAATGCCGGCGTGGCAATTGGCCGTGGGAGCCGGCGAAGACTACGAGCTGTGCGTTTGCGTCGCGCCCGCCGACCGCCAGCGAGTCGAGGCGGCGCTCGCCGACGCGGGGCGCGCGCGGGTCACATGGATTGGACGCGTGATGCAGGTCGCCGACGGGCCCATGCCGGCCACCGATCGAGCCGCCGCAGCCGGCGTGGTCCTACTGGACGCAGATGGACGCGTCCAGCAACTGACGGGATTCGAGCACCGCTGGTGAGAGCCGGCGGCGCTCCGGGGGGCTCCCCCCGGCGCCTCGGAGGGCGGCGATTCGAGATACATAGGACTACCCGAATAACCCGACGGTCAAGATATGGCCACGGCGTCCGATATTGGGGCCATGCGCAAGTCACTGCTGCCGCTGGACTCGGTGCTGGGGCTCCGCGAGCGCCGCATGCTGGGCGCCGTCACGGCAGTTCTGATCGCGCTCGTCGCGGCGACCGGCGCCCACGCCATCCTCGGCATCGGGGGGAGCTCCGTCGAAGAACCGATCCGCGACTGGATCACCTCGGCGGTGTACATCCTCGTCGGGGTGATCGTCTGCTGGCGCGCGGTGCGCACCACGGAGTCGCGCAAATCGTGGATGATCTTCGCGTTTGGCATCTCGATCTACGGCCTCGGCAACGTGTTGTGGGCGGCCTGGATCGAACACCTCCCCAACCCGCCGATCCCCTCGATCTGCGACGGGATGTGGCTGACGCTGTACCCGTGCTGCTACGTCGGGGTCGTTGGTCTCGCCCGCCTGCGCGAGCGGCGTGTGCCGGCGCGGATGTGGCTTGACGGCATCATCGCCGGCCTGGGGATCGCGGCGATCGGGGCGGCGATCGTGGTGCGCCCGGTGCTGGCGTCGGTGTCGGGGGGCACCGCCGCCGTGATCACCGAGATGGCCTACCCGCTGTGCGATCTGCTGCTCGCCGCGCTGGTGGTGGGGGTGCTCGCGCTGCGCGGGTGGCGGCTGGACCGGATGTGGGGGATGCTGGGCGCCGGCTTCCTGGCGCTGGCGGCGGCCGACTGCCTGTATGCGCTGCAGGTGGCGCACGGCGCGTCGGCTCCCAGCGCGCTCACCAACCTGACTTACGACATCGGCGTGATGCTGCTGGCGCTCGCAGCGTGGCAGCCGGGGGCGGCGATCGAGACCGACACCGTCCCGAGTTCGGCGGTGCTGGCGATCCCCGCCGCTTTCACCATGAGCGCGCTCGGCCTGTTGATCTACGACCACTTCAGCCGCCTCGACCCGATCGCGCTGACGCTCGCGATGCTGACGATGCTGTTTGCGTTTGCACGGGTGGCGCTCACCTTCCGCGACGTGCACGCACTCGCTGAAACGCGCCGCCAGGCGATGACCGACGACCTCACCTCGATGCCCAACCGCCGCCACTTCCTGCGCTGCGTGCGCGAGGGGATCATCGCCAGCCGGGCGACCGGTGAAAGCCTCGCGCTGATGATCGTCGACCTCGACCATTTCAAGGAGCTCAACGACACGCTGGGCCACGACGCCGGTGACCAGCTGCTGCGCCAGGTGGGGGAGCGGCTACACGAGGTGCTGCGCGCCAGCGACACCGCCGCACGCCTGGGGGGAGACGAGTTCGGCGTGTTGCTCTCCGATTCCAGCGACGGCGCCAACGCCGAGCTGGTGGCTCAGAAGATTCTCAAGGCGATCGCCCAGCCCTTCCCGATCAAGAGCGTGGGGCTGCGCGTGACCGCGAGCATCGGGATCGCGCTGTTCCCCGAGCACGCCGAGAACGACGAGCAGCTGATGCAGCACGCCGACGTGGCGATGTACGAGGCGAAGGCCGCGCAATCGGGGTACGCCTGCTACGCGCGTGAGCGCGACAAGCACTCGCTGGAGCGCCTCACGCTCGCCGGGGAACTCTCCCACGCGCTGGAGAACGGCGAGATCGAGGCCTACTTCCAGCCGAAGGCCGACGCGGGCAGTCGCCGGATCGTCGGCGTGGAGGCGCTCGTGCGCTGGCAGCATCCCACGCGCGGGCTGATCTCCCCGGCGGAGTTTGTGACGGTCGCCGAGCAGGCCGGCCTGGGGCGGGCGCTGACGCGCAGGATGCTCGACCTCGCGCTCAAACAGGCGCGGATCTGGCGCGACGAAGGCTTCGAGCTGCACGTCGCCGTCAACACGACGGTGGCCGACCTGCAGGACACGCAGTTCCCGGGAGAGGTCGCCGCGACACTCGAAGCGCACGGGCTTCCCCCGGAGGCGCTGGTGCTGGAGGTCACCGAGAACATGGTGCTCGCCGACCCCGTGCGTGTCGGCGACGTCCTCGCGCAGCTCGGCGAGCTCGGCCTCGGCCTCTCGCTGGATGACTTTGGCACCGGCTTCTCCTCGCTCACCCACCTCAAGTCGCTGCCCGTCGGGGAGGTCAAGATCGACCGCTCGTTCGTCGGGCGGATGACCACCGATCCGGTGGACGCGGCGATCGTGCAGGCGACGATCCAGCTGGCGCACTCGATCGGCATCCGCGTGGTGGCGGAGGGGATCGAGGACCAGGTCACATGGAGCTCGCTGGCGCCCAGCCGCTGCTCGAGGGCGGCAGTGAGGAGCTTGACACTGCGCCGAGCGCCGAGCCGTCGTCAAATGGTTACAGCGGCAACGGGCACAACGGCAACGGCCGCAACGGCGACGGCCGCAACGGCAAGCCGCGTGGCAAGCAGCCCTCCGAGGCGCTGCGCGACCTCACAGAGCTGACGCGCTCGCATCCGATGATGGACGCCGTGATCGAGGAGATCGACGGGCGCATGATCCGTGTGGGGTCGCAGTGGCTGGCGGACTTTGCCTCCTGCAACTACCTCGGCTTCGATCTCGACCGCGAGATCATCGAGTCGGTGCCCGCCTACCTGGACGCGTGGGGCACGCACCCGAGCTGGTCGCGCCTGTTGGGCAGCCCCGTGGTGTACGAGCAGATCGAGGAGCGCCTCACGGCGCTGCTGGGCAGCGAGGACTCGCTGGTGCTGCCGACGATCACCCACATCCACCTCTCGACGATCCCCGTGCTGGCGGGGTCGGGCACGATCTTCCTCGACTCGCGCGCCCACAAGACGATCTACGACGGCGCCCAGATGGCACGCGCGCACGGCGCCACCGTGGAGCGCTTCCGCTTTGAGGATCCCGGGCACCTCGACGAGCTGCTGCGCGGCGCACGCGGGCGCGGGGGGCCGCTGCTGGTGTGCATGGACGGGGTCAACAGCATGACCGGCAACCCGCCCGACATGCGCGCCTTCGCGCAGGTGGCCCGCGAGCACGGCGCGCTGCTGTACGTGGACGACGCCCACGGCTTCGGCGTGATCGGCCAGCGCGGTCCCGCGGAGCGCTGCTCGTACGGGATGCGCGGCAATAGCATCATCCGCTACCACGGCGAGAGCTACGAGAACCTGATCCTGGTGGGGGGCTTCTCCAAGGCATACTCCTCGCTGCTCGCGTTCATCGCCTGTCCGACCGAGCTGAAGGAGCTGCTGAAGGTCGCGGCGGCGCCCTACCTCTACTCGGGCCCCTCGCCGGTCGCCTCGCTGGCGACGACGCTCGCCGGGTTCGAGGTCAACGAGCGTCGCGGGGAGCAGTTGCGCGAGCGCGTGTGGCGGCACACCGCGCGGGTGCTGGAGTGCCTCGCGCGGTTGGAGGTGCACACCCCCAACCACTCGGGATTGCCGATCGTCGAGATCCCGCTGCGCGACCACGAGCGCATCGGGGAGGTGGGACAGCTGCTGTTTGATCGCGGGGTGTATGTCACGCTCGCCGCCTACCCGTTGGTGCCTCGCGACGAGGTGGGCTTCCGCGTGCAGCTGACGGCGGCCAACACCGACGCCGAGCTCGACACGCTGATCGCGGCGCTGGAGGAGCTTGCGGGGATGGGTGAGCTGCGGTCCGCGGAGCAGGCAAGCCCGCCACCGGTCGAAAAGGCTCCATCCGTCGAGCAGGCGGGCGCCCCGCAAGCCGAGTCGGTGGCATAGGAGCAGCGCCGCGGGTCCGCACGCGCCGATGAAAATGCGCAATTTGCGGGAAGTTCGGGTTTCCGTCCGCCGGATCTTGACGTTTCCGCAGGGCCGCGGTGGGACA
>JBEKYV010000229.1:0-6056 GCA_049510515.1 Solirubrobacteraceae bacterium
CGCGGCGAGCGCTCCGGCATGACGCTGCGTCTCGGCGACCCGATCGCCGTGCGGGTGGGGCGCGTGGATCCGCGGCGTGGAAGAGTCGATCTCGACCTGGCGCCGGCGGAGCGCGACGAGGAGAAGGGCGGCGGGGAGCACGGAGCCCCACCGCGGGGGCGGCCAGGGCGGCGACGGGCGCGCTGAGCGGGCGGGGTGGCGACGGGTGTGCTGAGCGGGCGGGGCGGCGACGGGCGCTGAGCGGGCGCGCCCCCGGCGTGGCGGTAGGCTCGGAGGACGATGGCGAAGACGCGAGGCGGCAAGCGCAAGGTGGGCGCGGGTGACGTGGCGAGCAACCGCTACGCCTCCCACCGCTACCACCTGCTGGAGCGGTTGGAGTGCGGCATCGAGCTGCGCGGCACCGAGGTGAAGGCGCTGCGCGACTCGGGGGCGCAGCTGAAAGAGGGGTATGTGGCGATTCACGACGGGCAGCTGTGGCTGCACGGCGTGCACATCCCCCCCTACGCGCCCGCCGCGCGCGAGAACCACGAGCCTGAGCGCGACCGCAGGCTGCTGGCGCACCGCAGCGAGATCGAACGGCTGGCGGTGAAGGTGAGCGAGCGCGGATTGACGCTGGTGCCGACCAGGATCTACTTCAAGGAGGGTCGCGCCAAGGTGGAGATCGCGCTGGCGAAGGGCAAGGATCTGTACGACAAGCGCGAGGCGATCAAGGAGCGGGAGATGAAGCGGGATATGGAAAGGGTCACGCGGGCAAGACGCTGAGGGGCCGCTGACCGAAGTCGGGAGACACTCGCGTCGCTCGCATCCCCGTTCGGCCGGCACGCCACGCTCCCCGCGTTCTCGCCTCGCTTGCTCTCATCGACCCCTCAGAGCGGCGTGGTCTACAGCCGCCCGAAGGAGTGCCCGGCGCTGGTGAGGATGTGCGTCTCTGACATCCCCACCAGCAACGCGACGATCAGGCCGATGTAGACGGCGCCGACCAGCAAGCGGTGGTGGGGAGCCACGCGGTAGTAGGCGGCCTGCTGCAGCGAGCGGGTGCCGCGCAGCTTCCAGCGCCGCCACGTCTCCATACCGCCGAAGAGGATGATGATGAAGAGGATCGGGTTGGGGAAGACGAACACCATCGCGACCAGCGCGCCAAAGCCGAGGAACCACATCCATGGCGCCATCGCCGCCATCGCGCGGCCCCCGTCGAGCGGCACGACGGGGAGCAGGTTGAAGAGGTTGATGAAGAAGCCCACGTAGGCGAGCGCGAGCAGCATGTCGGAGTGCAGCAGCGCTCCCGCCACAGCGACCGCGAGCGCGCCGAGGCTGCCGAGGATCGGGCCGGCGAGCCCGACGCGCGCCTCCGCGAGCGCGTTGTCGCCGAGCGACTTGGAGGTGATGAGGGCGCCCAGGAACGGGACGAACATCGGCGCGCTCGACTTGATCCCCTCGCGGCGCAGTGCGATCACGTGGCCCATCTCGTGGATGAACAGCAGCACCACGAAGCCGGCGGCGAACTCCCACCCCCAGAAGAGCGAGTAGGCGGCGACGGAGATCAGCGCGGTGCCCGCGGTGAGAAAGATCTTCGCGTTGGGCAGCACCACCAACAGCCCCTTCAACACGGCGCCGAACTTGGCGAGCAGCGCCACCAAACCCGCGAAGGCGCTGCCGATCCGGTTGCGCAGCCCCTTGCGCTGCTTTCCAAACGGCTGGCTGTCTCCTGCTGGGCTCAGCGGCGGTGTCCCCAGCTGTCCGGGCGGCTGACCGCCCCGGTGGCCGGCATGAGCGGGGGCGGTGGCGGGCGTCAAGGGGACGCCGTTCAGCGTGGTGGTGCTGTGCGACGGGTAGCTGGCGGATACGACGGGGAACTCATCCATGACAGCTCCATTGTCGCAGGCGCGCTAAGGGCTCGATAAGAGCCGCACTTTGGTGCTCTTCCCGAGCGGGCAGAGGGCGGGCGAAACATTTTTCCGGAGAATGCGGGAAGAGTTATGGAAAGCTCTTGCATTCTTCGCGTGGCGAGCGTATGTTGGGTTCAGACGCGGAACCGAGCCGCCGAAGAGCGAGGCCAACGAGGTGTGAGGCCGCGCCACCCAAGCCGGAGGGCCGCAAGGCCAGCCGAGGCGGGTTCCTCGAAAGGCGGCCCGGAACCGCGTCGCTTTGTTTAAGGTTTTGGACTCCAACCAGTGCTCGTGCGGCGTGGCGTTCAGTTTTGGACTCCAACCAGTGCTCGTGCGGCGTGGCGTTTAGTTCCGGACTCCAAGCAGGGCTCGTGGGCCGGTAGGGCGTTCATTCTTACGGCCCCTACCAGGGTACAGCAGGGCGGTGGCGCCTCTATTTTGGACCCCACCGGCATCGGCGCGCTACACTGGGCAAGCAAGAGCATCCCCGGGGACGACAGGCTTCGACGCGGTCGGTTCGTGGGGGTGGTGGCGAGCCGAGGTTCCGGGAGGCCTCGTAAATCACTCGGAAAACCATAAGTGCGGACTCACACGAGTACGCCCTCGCGGCCTGATTAGAAACCAGGCCTGAGGTCTCGGCCCCCGTTGGCCTGCGGCGGAGATAACCGGGATCAGATAGCAGGCTCACCCGGCAAGGCCCGCTCTCGCCGAACCGGGAACACCTTCAGGGAGCTGGTCCCCCGCAACCCCGCCGGCGAGGCGAGCAGGGGATGAGATCAGAGCGCCGGCTACGCTCGTAGAAGCCGCCTTTTCACGCGACTGTGGACGTGGGTTCGACTCCCACCGTCTCCACTGACACCGATAGGGGCGAAGCAACGCGAACTTCGCACCCTGATGCGGGATTTCGGGGTCGTCGGGGTGCGAAAGGGTCCGAAGAAAAGCTGTGGGTTTGCGGGCCCGCGGGCGACCAGCGTACGCAACACGGTCGCAGGGCTGCGTACGCTGCGTACGCTGGAGGTCGACGGCAACCTCCCGGGCGATCCAGCCCGCGTGGGAGAGACCTAGCTAGGGCTCCGTGTCGGCGTGCTCTCGATCCGTTCGGCGCTGCCGATCAGCTGGGAGGCCGTGAGGTCCAGGCCGGCGGCGAGCCGCCTGATGCTCGCATAACTCGGATTGCGCTTGCCGGTCTCGACATTTGAGATCCAGCGCTGGTGTAGCCTGGCCCGAAGGGAGAGCTGCTCCTGGGTGAGACCGAGCTCGCTACGGCGGCGGGCAACCGCGATTCCGAGCGCACGTTGGGGTGTGGGGGCCGAGGGCATCCGGCCAGCCTCACGACATACGCTCTCGCGCTCAATGACATTCGAGTAGAGTTAGTCCAATGACATCCGGGCAGAGTCGGCGCTGGATAGGCGTGCCTGCCTGGGCCTGTCGCGCTATCCAGACGGGCGACGCCGGGGCGTGTCAGGTCCGCGATGCATTGCTCGCTGACAGGCAAGGAGCTGTCGTGTCGTCTAACGACCTCGGTGCTCGCGAGGACGCGAAGCTCGGCGCGCCGCATGCGATCCGCGATACCAACAGCTGGCGACTTCCTGCGCTCGAGCGCTTCGGCGCGCTGCTACGCGAGGTGGAGCGGGCACGGTGCCCCGAGCCGGCGGAGCCTGCGTCTGATGGGCGTGGCGCATGGGTGCCTGAGGGTTGAACGTCGAACTGTTGGTCACCGCAGGCCCCGCCGCGTCGGCGGCGGTGTGAGGGCGTGAGGCCCGAAGAGGCGTCCGGTGAGGGTTCCGCGTGCGGTGTTGAGGGCGACGGTCACCCATGCTGCGAGGAGCAGGGCATAAAGGGCGACTGAGGCGACCGTGAACGCGTGCAGGTGGGTGTGCACGGCGAGCTCGGAGGTTCCGGTCACGAGTGCGCCGACCGGGAAGGTGAAGCTCCACCAGCTCAGCGTGAACGGCAGCCGCTCGCGTGCAGTGCGCAGCGTGATGGCGGCCGCGACGCACAGCCACAGGGCGGCGAACCCCCAGACCGGTACGCCGTAGAGCACGCCCAGCGCGCTCAAGGCGCTGGCGTAGGGCGCGCCGATCGTGTGCGATGCCTGGTCGGCGAGCAGGTTCGCGGCGGTGATCGATTGTCCGAGTGGGCCGAGCACGATCCAGAGTGTGGGGACTGTCTCGGCGGGTCCTGGGCCGTGGTAGGCCAGTCGCGCCCACACCAGCGTGATGATGATCAACGATGCGACGAGGCTGAGGCCGAACATCGCGTAGCAGCCGAGCAGCAGCGTCAGGCGATCCTGTCCACCTGGGAGGTGCGCGACGAGCGCGGCACCGGTCGCGGCCGCGACCATCGGCGGGACGATCGGCATCAGCCAGGTCGCGAGCGTCATCTGCTGCTCGATGCGGTGGCGCGTGAACATCAGGTAGGGGATCGCGATGCTGCTGGCTAGGCCCGTGACGGTGCCGGCTGTCCACAGCACCGCCGCGATTGACACCGCGGCGTGCATACCGGTGAGCTGGTAGCCGACTAGAAGCGCGCCTGCCCCCACGGTCAGCAGCGCCATCGGCGGTGCGCCGTAGAACGGGACCATCGCGAGGTTCCTGGCGTGTGCGCGGGCGGCTTCGGGATGGCGCAGCCAGTGGATTGCGGTCGCGCCTAAGAGGGCGATCAGCATGGTGGCCGCGAGCACCCAGACAATGAGGGCCGCGGTGTCCAGACCCGGCACGCTCACCGGGAGCAGCGCGGTGGCGTTTGCGACGATCCCGGTGCCCATCACGCAGGCAAACCAGTTCGGCCCGAGGTTCGCGAACAGTTCGCTGGGATGCTCCAGCTCGCGCAACAGCCGCCGTGCCGGTCGCGGCGGGCGCGCGTCGCCGGCCGCGACCATGGTGGGCAGTGCACCTGTGCTCATGGGTAGAGGATCGCCCGGCGGTCGCGCGAGAGCCAGTCGTATGCGGCCATCATCGATTCCGAATGGGAATGCTATGTTCGGGTGGTGCGATCGATGGCCTCGTTGGCAAACCCGCTCGCTGGCAGCGATCTCGTGGCGTTTGCAGTCGCGGTGGAGTGCGGCACCCTCGCCGCCGCCGCTGACGCGCTCGAGCTGACCCAGTCGGCTGTCACGAAGCGAATCCACTCCCTCGAGCGGCGCGTCGGTGCTCCGCTGCTGGAGCGCGGACGTTTCGGCGTGCGCCCCACAGCGCTGGGCCGGACCGTCTATCCCGAGGTCAAGCGCACGCTCGATGGCCTCGACGCGCTCGCGCGCCTGATCGCGGAGTCCCAGCAACAGGGCACCGCCGAGCTGCGGCTTATCGCCAGTCTCACGATCGGTGAGTTCTTGCTTCCCGGCTGGCTCAGTGAATTCCGCGCAGAGCGCCCGGAGGTTCACCCCCAACTGCAAGTGCTCAACAGCGGGCGAGTGCTCGACGCGCTTCGTGAGACCCAACAAGCGATCGGGTTCGTGGGCGGCAACGTCGCGATGGACGGCCTGCGGACACTCGTCCTCGCTCGCGACGAGATCGTCGTGGCCGTCGCCCGCTCACACCCATGGGCACGCAGGCGCAAGTTGCGTGCGCGCGAGCTCGCCACGCAGCCCTACCTCACACGCGAGATCTCGTCGGGCACCCGTGCGGTCGCGCAGGCCGCGCTGGAGCGTGCCGGAGTGCGTCTGGAGCCATCTGCGCAGATAGCCAGCGCGCAGAGCCTGAAGCGCACGCTCGCCGGCGGCGGCTTCACGCTGATCTCGCGCCTGGCGATTGAGGACGAGCAACGCGCCGGCACCCTCGTCGGGATCCCCGTCTCAGACGTCGACCTCGACCGGGAGCTACGCGCGGTCTCTCGCGCTCGGCCAGCGCTCAAAGGATCGGCCCGCGTGTTCTGGCGCTGGCTGCAAGCGCGCGCACTGCCCCAAACCACGACGTAGCGAGATCACTCTCCCGTCGCATGGCCCGGAGGCCATCGCCGAAGTGCCGCTCGTCAAGTCGCTGTCGGGGCTCTGGACGCGTCCCGCACCGAACTGGACCTTTCGCGCCGCATAGGGGGCTGCCGGGAACCCTTTATCCCTAGGAGCGTGGGTCGCTAACCGGGGTGGTGCCGTCCGGCGGGTTTAAGACGATGTGGTGGTCCACGATGGCGGAGGATCACTATGGCGGCTGGGTTGCAGGATCGGCTGGTGGA
>JBEKYV010000023.1:0-16657 GCA_049510515.1 Solirubrobacteraceae bacterium
ACAGCACCGCGACCACGACCTCGCGGCCCTGGTCGTAGATCGCCTCCGCCTCAGCACGCTCCACATATCCAGATTCGACGCCGCCCGATCATGTCCCCCAACCCACTGAACGGTTACTGGAAGATCGATCTGAGCAGCGCTTTCGGACGGAAAGCCTACGATACTCTCCCCCGCCGGGAGCTTCGGTGGCCCACCCGCCAGTTCGTTGATAAGCGCTGGGAACGCTTCGCCGGCCACCTTCACGGCCTGTTCTGGATCAAGACCCTCGAACTTCGTCTGCGATTCTTCGCGGGCCACAGCGGCTTCGGGGCTTGCCAGGCGAGCTTCTTCGGCGTTGCTCACCGCTTCGCTGCCCAGCAGCGGTTGCGCTTCTGGAACGACCAGCGGGTTTTTGAGAGGCGAGGATCCCGTCCCACCCAACGCAGTGGATTCGTCTGCAGCTGCCGAACCGGCGCTTAACGCGAGTCCCACCAGGGCGCACACCAGGCACTTCAACCCAAACCCCCGCATCACGGTCATTCCTGGCTCCTTTGGCCTAGACGGCACAGTTCTGGAAGACGGTATCGCGCCTCCGGAGGCCTGCCTATTCCCCCGGAAGGGTGATCTTCGGGGGATACCCGAAGGGGGAGTGAGTTAATGGTACCCGCGCATACGATCCGGTTGTCGCTCCCGATCTGATCTCAGCCCTGGAGGCCAATGAGCTCCGACTTGCGCGCCACGCCCAACTTGCGGCGCACGTGCAAAGAATGGGTGCGGACCGTCTCGACGCTGATACCAAGGGCGTACGCGATTGTTGGGTAAGCCTGCCCCAGGCACATATACTGCAATACTTCTGCTTGGCGAGGCGTGAGGCGGGCTGTCTCGCCCACGGCGCCACACCCATCTCGAGGATCGACGGCGAGCGTGATCATGTGGCGACGACCTTCGGCCGCGTGACGGACCGTGGCGCGGATGTCTGCTGCGGACGCATCCTTTGAGAGACAGGTTGCCCCGGCAGCAAGCAGTCGCCCAGCATACACGCGGCCGGGAAGATGAGCCATCACGACGAGCCCGATCTCTGGCTGCGCCGCCAGGAGCTCCGGCAGCAGGGAAGGCTCCGTCACGCTCCCCTCGTCCAGAATAGCTACGTCTGGATTCTGCTCAGCGAGAACGCGCTCAAGGGCAGCGCGGTCTAGGTCCCTCCCGATAAGCCGAAGGCTCTCGTCTTCACGCAGAACGTCGATGAGCCCGCGGCCGACTAATGTGCCGAGCTGACCGAGGGCGATCGTTATGAGCTTCGTGTCTTTAGCGGACACCATGTGCGTCCTTCCTGCGGCGTCGAGGGTTTGCGCACGGCCAACCCGCCGACGACGAGCGTGGCAAGCCGGTCTCCTTCGGCCCCCCACCGCTGAAGTCGTCATCACGCAGACAGGCCGCCGCGTGCCTCTCGGTCGTCGGCTCACGTTCAAACACTGAGATCGTCCTCCAAGTTAGTCGCCGTGTCGGCTGGAAGGCCGATCTCGGGCGGTACATACCCGAGTGCCAGCGACACCTTCTCGGCGGTCGCGCCGACCAGCGGGTAGAACCGCTCGATGAGCTTGCCGACCTCCACCTCGGACTGGTACACGGAGAGGTTCACGGCAGCGACGACCTTCGTGGCGTCCCGCACCGGGACCGCGAGCGACCGCGCCCCCGGGTGGAGCTCTTGGTCGCTGACCGCGAAGCCCCGCTCGGCGATTGCCTTGAGCTGTGCCCGGAGGCGCTTCTTCTTCGTGACGGTGTGCGGCGTCATCCGCCTGCGGGTGCTCTCGGCGAAGATGTTCTCGCGCTCCTCTTCGGGGAGTGATGCGAGCAGCGCCTTGCCGATGCTCGTGCAGTGCGCGGGCAGGCGCACCCCGGCTCGGATCGTGGGTCCGGTCATTACCTGGCCGTGACGATGGCTAGCGAGGTGGTCGGCATACACGGCCTCGGTCCCATCAAGGAGGCCAATGCCGACGGTGTAGCCGGTGCGCGCGCGGAGCTCTTCCAGGTGGGGGCGGGCTGCGGCGCGTAGCCCGGTCGTCTCAAGGACGGTCATCCCGAGATCGCTGACGCGTCCCGCGAGGCGGTACTTCCGCGAAGAGCCTTGCTCGAGGTAGCCGAGCTCGACCAGCGTAGTGGCGTAGCGATGCGCGCTCGATCTACCCATCCCGAGCAGCTCCGAGAGATCGGCGATCCCAAGCACCGGCCGCTCCGCGGAGAAGCACCCAAGGATCGCGAGTCCCTGGTCCAGCGAGGATGAGTAACGAAGTGAAGTGAGCTTTGGCGCCCGCGAGGGGTCCTGCGGCGGGATACGCAGACGGGGGAGAGGGCTCATGTCCGGCCGATCGCCTCGTGGTTGCGTACCGAGTCGAACTCGACCAAGCCGTCGGGGAGCAGCCAATAGAACAGGCGGGCAGCGCCCCGGCCGTGGCCGAGGTTGCACATCCACGCCTTTGCGCCGTCTTCGCGGACGGCTTGAGGGTCATCGCCGCCGCCGCTCTTGCCTTCGCGCCAGGGGTGCGGCTCCAGCCCGGGGAGTTCGGGTGCCCGGCCGCAGGCGACCATCGCGCACGCGAACGCGATCCGCGCGGTCGGTGTGGCGATACGCCGGTCCTCGACGCTCGCTATGAATTGCGGTGCGAGACGATAGCCGCCGAGCACCTGGTCGCGGCGGTCCGCCGCTTCCAGGGCGGTCAGCCATTCGCGGTAGATGAGGCGTTGCATGACCGCCTCGCGGTCCATGCCGGCGACGGCCTGAAGCTCAACCGTATCCAGGCCCGCGGCCTGCAGCGCGGCGAGCTGGCGTTGTAGCCCGGCGAGTTGTGTCTCGGCTGCCTCGGCGCGCTCGACTGCCCGGCGCTGTGCGGCTTCGCTCTCGCGCGACTTCGAGAGCGCCTGCGCCGACTGCTCCTCGAGCGCGGCGAGCCTCGTTTGGATCGGGGCGAGGTATCGCCGCACGAGCGGGCGACTTAACTCGAACGCGGCTATGAGCCTCTCTATCCCCCTGTGGCTGTCGCCGGCGCTGCGGGCAGGGACGAGGGGATGTTCGGCTGGGTCGCTGTCAGGGCCCGCGCCGGGCCAAAAGATCCGGGCGTCCCCACCATCGACCGCCAGCTGCAGGCCGAGGATCTGTGCCAGGCGCCTGCACAGGTCTGCGCTTTCCAGGACAAAGATCGAAGCGGGGTCCCTGAGCGCCGCGCGTGTCGGGACGGGCGCAAAGGCCGGGCTCTCGCCGCCGGCACCAACGGTGAGGACGACGATCGCGCAGTCGCGGTCGCCGCGGAGATCGGACAACAGCCGCCGGAGGTCTTTACGGGAGCCGACGCGGAGCAGAAGCGCTTCGGATGCCACGGTCAGTGGTGGTGGCGATCGGACCTGCACGAGCGCCTGTTGCTCAGGGGTGAGGTCCGCTGCTCCTGGAGGTTTGATCGCGAACTCGGCGGCAAGGCGTCGCAGGGCGTCCTCGCCGTAGACGCCTGTGGTGTCGTGAATCAGCGGGTGCCAAGCGGCGTCAGTGTGTTCGCTGACGCCCGGCATCCAGACTCTGACGGCACCGTTGTACGCGCTGAGCCCGTCCGGTAGGAGCTTGCTCATTTCGCGGGCCTGCTGCGGCTCGATGACGTAGATCGGGACGCTGGCCCACACCACCTCGCACACGAGGTGGACTGCCAGCGCCGGGTCGCGTGCCCCTGGGCGGCAGGTCACGCCCACTATCGGGCTGGTCCGCTCACCGTCGAGAATCTCAGCGCACATCGCTTGGAGTTGGCGCTCCGTCGCGACCCTGAAGATAGGCCGGGCGCCAGCAGAGTTAGCGGCTGGTGACGGTGCGAGCGCCAGCGACCGGGCTGGCTCCTGCCTCGGTGTGGGTGCGGCCCGTCCCGTTCTCAGTCGGCCATTTGAAGGCGCGCGAGGATCGATCGTCCCGTTCAATGAGTGCGGTGCGCGCCTGTAGTGCGCGCTCGGAGGAGTCGCCGGCATCTTCGTGTCACCACCTGGCCGTTCGCATCCACGAGATGACCCGCCGCGTGTGCTTCTCGATGTCTTGCTCCGGTGGGAAGATCACCTTCTCGATACAGCCACGCCTAGTTATTAGTGAAAGTCTCCGATAGCGGCGAGCACCGCCCTCTACGACGGTCGGCAGTCCGAGCGCGTCCGCGATCAGCAACTCGGGGTCGCAGAGCGTCAAACCGCCAGGGTCGCAGTACGGGTCCGCCAAGTCGAGCGCCTCCGGTACAGCGCTGATCACCGAGATAGCTCTCGCGTCCATCACCCCAAGCGCTTGCAGGCGACTCAAATGCGCCTGACGCGCAGCCATACGATCGCCGGCCTCCGGCGAAAGGGCGACCCTCCCGCCGGGCAAGAAATCGATGAGGACTCTGCCGGATATGTGCTTGCGTATCGGCACCCGCGTGCCGTGGAGACTCTTCAGTTCGACATCCGGGAGCTCGTGGCGGAACAGTCTCCGGTCAAGCCGCTGCGCCAGCTCCCTGTCACGGACCTGCTGGCGCAGCGAGCTGGCCTCCGGCTCCGCTTCGCGGATGCCAGCTACGGTCTTGCCAGGGTCGACGCCGGTCGTGTGGTCGGTGTCTTCGCTGTCGGGATGGGCGGTCATGTTGCGGCGGGGAGAGCGGGACGTGGCTGCCTGAGCGCGTCGCGGCGCCGGGCGCCCAGGCGGGCCGAGCATCGGGGCCAAGGGCTCCCCGTGGATGCTCGGCCCGCCTCGGGACACGCCCACCGACCCAGGTGAGCGCGGCGCCATGCTGGCGCCGACCTGGGTGGCCTCTCCTGCCCGGGGGCCAGGCGGTGTGGCTCCCGTCGGCTATCAGAGGCGCCCTGCCGGACCTTCGCGCCGCTTGTGGCCGCCGAGCGCAGCCGGCGAGGGCTGGGGTACCCCTCGGTCCGCTGCGCTGTCCATCGCGTGTCCCTAGACGCCACCGCCGCATGATCGGGCTTTTAGTAGAGTTTTGGTAGACAAAGTTTGAGGGTTCTAATGTTTGTAGATCCCACGGAGTTGGAAATAGCACTTGGCGGCGTGGGCAAACTTCCAGTAAGCTGCACCATTCTATGACGGCGGCATCGGCGGATACGGCGACCGGCAGGGCGATGACTTCGCCGGTCTACTGGGCGCTTCTCGGCCTCGTGATCGCGCGTCCGAGCTACGGCGGCGAGCTTTATCAGCGCTTCCAGCGGGTGTATGGAGGTGTGCTTCCGATCAGTAGCCAGTCCCACATCTACGGGGGGCTCAACGTTCTTGAGGGGCGGGGGCTGATTACGCCGATCGTCGGGGTCGACGCGCCTGCGCGCCAGCCCAAGCCGAACTACCAGGCGACGCAGTCAGGAATCGAGAGCTATGTGGAGTGGCTTGTGCAGCAGGTGGACGCCGAGCGTAGACGCCAGGAGCTGTGGGTGCGCCAGCTGGCGGTCTTCGCGCACAATCCCAGGGTGGCGCTGGACGTTCTGGGCCGCTTCCAGCACCAATATCTCAAGGATGCGGGCCAGATCGGGCACCAGCCGGCCGAGGGCGCGACCGGCTCGCGCGATGAGCTGATCGACGAGCTCGTCGCCAGGCAGCAGCGTATCGCTGCGGGGGGGATGCTCGAGTTGCTTCGCGACGCCCAAGATACGTTCGAAGCTCGCGCCGAGAGCGCTGCTCGCGATGACTCTGCTCGAGCTTGAGCATGTAGCCAAGGGCTACGGTCGCGGCTCGCGTATCGTGCTCGCGGATGTGTCGCTGGCGATCGACCCGGGGGAAATGATCGTCGTGTGGGGCGAGCGCCAGTCAGGGCGCTCAACGCTCATGCGGATCGCGGCCGGGATAGAAAGGCCGGACATGGGCGTGGTGCGTTTCGAGGGACGCGACCTGGCCGGGCGGTGCGGCGAGACGCTCGGCGGCGGGGTCCGCTATTGCCGCAGGGCATTCCGGCGGGATTGGGGTTTGACTGCCCTTGACCAGCTGGTGGCAAGCCAGTTGGTGCGGCGGGTTCCGCGATCCACGGCGCAGACCAATGCCTGGCGGGCGTTGGAGCGGGTGGACGCCGTGTCGTGCGCCACGCTGGTCGCTACCGACTTGAAGGTCGAGGAAGCGGTGCGTGTAGCGGTCGCTCGCGCGTTGACCTCCGACCCAAGTCTGCTGGTGATCGATGAGCCGACCATCGGCGTTGACTCTACGAGGCGAGACTGCATCCTGAAGCTGCTGCGCTCCCTGGCCGACGAGGGCATCGCGATCCTTCAGAGCACCGGCGACGGGACCGGGCTGCTCGGCGCCGACCGTACGCTGGCGCTTGGCAAAGGCAGGCTGAGCGGCGAGCTGACCCCCGATCTTGCGCCCGTGAGTGACCTCGCCCGCCACCGGCTGGCGCGAGGAGCGGGAGGAGGAGGCGTTGCTTGAGCTCGAAGGCGTGGTCAAGCACTACCACGGGGAGGGGGAGGAGGTGCGCGCGGTCGATGGCGTGAGCCTCACGATCGCGCCCGGCGAAATGCTCACGCTGCTCGGCCCCAGCGGCTCGGGCAAGACGACGCTGCTGTTGCTGATCGCGGCGCTGCTGCGCCCGGAGGCAGGCGCGATCCGATACCAGGGGCGCGACTTGACGTCGATCTCCGAAAGCCAGGCCAGCGAGTACCTGCTCAGGGAGGTCGGGTTCGTCTTTCAGAACTTTCATCTCATGCCTCGAGTCTCAGCGACCGAGAACGCGGCCCGTAAGCTGCTCCTCCAGGGCATCGGGATGCGCGCAGCGCGGGAGCGGGCGGTACCGTGGCTTGAGCGCGTCGGGCTCGGCGATCGTCTGAACCACACCCCAGAGAAGCTCTCTGGAGGCGAGCGCCAGCGAGTCGCGATCGCGCGGGCTCTCGCATGCGAGCCGGGCTTGATTCTTGCCGACGAGCCGACCGGGAATCTCGACAGCAGCCACAGCCGGGAAATCGTCGAGCTGCTGAGCTCGATCGCCCACGAGCGCGGCGCGGCGGTCCTGCTCGTCACCCACGACCAGGAGGCAGCAGCTATCGCGGACCGGTCTTGTGCACTACGCGACGGCCAACTCACCGACGAACACACAGACGGTCGCGCGCATGACTCTCTCCCGGCACACCCGCGCGCCGCGACCACACAGCAGTGAGTTGCTCCTCTGATGCGGCCCTATGCCCTTCTGTACTTCTACGGCAGGCGCCTACGGGTTCACGGCGTACAGGAGCTGCTCGCCGGGCTTGGCGTGGCCGTGGCCGTGGCCCTCGTGTTCGCCGTAACCGTCGCGGCGAGCAGCCTCACCGGCTCGGCCGTCGGCGTAGTTCACACCGTCGCCGGGCCGGCAGACCTCCAGCTCCACGCGCGCGGCCCAGAAGGATTCGACGAACACCTGCTCACCCAGGTCGAACATCTCCCAGGAGTCGAGCAGGCCGCGCAGCTGCTCGAACAGACCGCGACCATCATCGGCTCCCCCGGCCACCGCGTAACGGTCACGATCGCAGGGGCCGGTGGCGGCCTCGCACTGATGGACGGCCTCGCCCACACCCTGCCCGGCGGCGTACTCTCAGCAGGAGGCATTAGCTTCAGCAAAACGAGCGCCAACGAGCTTGGGATCACCGCCCTGAGCTCACAGGCCCTCGCTGCGGTGACGTTGGATCTACGGGGACGGGCAACCCAACTCAAAGTGTCCGCAGTCCTCGGCCACGAAGCCGCGGGAGCGCTATCCCTTGCGCAGGTCGCGGTCATGCCCCTCGCCACCCTGCAGCGACTCGCTGGGCTACCGCACCGCGTCACCCGCATCCTGATCCAAAGCGACCCCGGACACGAGGCTACCGTGCGCTCCGAGCTGGAAACCCTCGCGGGCGGACGCCTCACGGTCGCTACCGCCGACCACGAAGTCTCGCTCCTGAGCCAGGCCCTGCGACCGAGCAACCAGGCAAGCGCGCTGTTCGCAGGGCTGGCCGGGCTCCTCGGATTTCTGTTCGCGTTCAACGCGATCCTGCTCACCACCCCGGAGCGACGCGCCGCGATCGCCGACCTGCGCCTGGACGGCACTAAACGCACAGCGATCATCCAAATGGTCCTCTTTCAAGCATTCTGCCTGGGAGTCGCCGCGTCTCTACTCGGACTGCTCGCCGGCTATGCACTCGCACTCGGCGTCTTCCAAACAAGCCCCGGCTATCTATCCCAGGCATTCACCCTCGGAGGGAACACAGTGATCGGGATGCGACCGGTGGTGCTCTCGCTGGCGGGCGGGATCCTGGCGACATGCCTCGCCTCGGCTGTCCCCCTGCAAGACCTGCGCCGCAGAAGACGCCTGGACGTCGTCTACGCCGAGACCGGCGAACGAGACCAAGCGCCAGGACACAACACCCAACAACGGCTGTTCGCATTCGCCGCAGGCTTGGTCGCGATAGCGAGCGCACTGTTCGTGTTCGTGCCCTCAGCAGCGATCGTCGCATGCGTGCTACTCGCACTGGCGACCATCCTCGCGGTTCCACTGGTCCTCTCAGCCGTACTACGAGCCGCCGAGATCCTAGCACTGAGCAACGATAGGCTCACGACCCTCCCACTGGCAATCGGGTCGCTGCGGGCGCGCACGTTTCGCTCACTCGCGCTCACCGCCACCGGCGCGGTCGCCCTGTTCGGCAGCGTCGCGCTGAGCGGCGCTCAGCATGACCTGCTGCGGGGGCTTCACAACTTCGCGCGAGCGTATGCCACCGACGGAGAGGTCTGGGTAGTGAACCCAGGGTATATCCCGGAGACAACCAGCTTCTTGCCGGACAAGTATGCGTCCAGGATTGCTCGGATACCCGGCGTCACCGGTGTTCACGTACTCCAAAGTGAGTTCATGAATATGACAAACCGGCGTGTGGTAATTGTTGCGCGCCCACCCGGCTTGGGGCAAGAAGTGCTGCGTACGCAGATCCTCGCCGGTAATTTTTCGAACGCGCGCGAACGGTTGCGCGAAGGGGGCTGGGTTGCGGTTTCCAAGCAGATCGCCGAAGAACAACGCGTTCATATCGGACAGACGCTGAAGCTGCCGACTCCAACGGGCACATCCTCGTTCCGGGTTGCGGCACTGACGACAAACTTTGGGTGGCCGGGAGGAGCTGTCCTCATGAGCACCGTCGACTACAGTCGCCTATGGGCGACACGCGCGCCGAGTGCGCTCGCCGTCGATTTCACACCAGGCACGAACATCGCGCAGGCGCGATACGCGGTTGCCGCAGCATTGGGCGCAGGTAATGGCCTTGAAGCGATAACTGCGGCGACATGGAGCGAGCGGTTCGATACCCTCGCGGGTGAAGGACTCGGGCAACTCGGAGACATATCAACGCTACTCGTACTCGCCGCCGTCCTCGCGATGGCCGCGGCGCTCGGGTCGAGTATCTGGCAACGACGGGGCTCGCTGGCCGAACTACTCCTTGATGGCGCACCCCGAAGTCTACTCCGGCTCGTCCTCCTAACGGAAGCGATGCTCATGCTCTGCGCGGGGTGCCTGGCCGGCGCGATCGCCGGGGTCTACGGCCAGTTCGTGATCGACAGCTACCTCAAGCACATCACAGGCTTCCCAGTCGCGAGCATCGCCACCATAACTCGCCCTATAGAGACATTCGCGCTCGTGATCGCCGCAGTCCTTGTGTTGGTGACGCTCCCCGGCTGGCGCGCTTCGCAGGTCCGTCCCGCGCTCGGGTTGAGCGAGTAGCGGCCACCGATGCTTCCGCGAGCGCTGCGGCGCTTGAAAGAGCTTACGCTCAGAGGCGATGTCTCCATTTGGCGATCGTCTGCTCATGGCGCGAATGGGCTTGGCGCTCGTGCTCGCAAACGCTCGCTATTGGAGCACGGTCGCGCCGCTCGTCCACACCCAACTCGACTACTGGGGGCGGCGCGCGGAAGAGATCCCCGATCCCGCTCTGCAGGAAGTGGCGCTCGCCAACCTATGCGAGGAGGGATTCAATGCGCAGGCGACGGCGACGCTTGCAACGCTCGCGCCTCGCAAGCACCGCAAATCCGTGGTGGAAGCGATCGTCGGCCTTCAGGTCATCTACGACTATCTGGACAGCCTGGTGGAGCGACCACTAGCTGACCCTCTGGCGGAAAGCCGTCGGCTCTACCGCGCGTTGGTTGACGCAGTCGTCATGGACACCGAGCCCAGGCGCGATTACTACGCCCACACCCCTCAGCCAGATGACGACGGTTATCTGGAGGAGCTTGTAAACGTCGTGCGCAGAGCGCTGGCGCGGCTCCCGTGCCGAGCCGCAATCGCAGAGGTCTCTGAACGCGCCGCCGAGCGCTGTGCTGAGGCCCAGGTTCGCGCCCATGCGGTTCGTGTCCTCGGCCGCGCGCAGCTTGAGCTATGGGCGAGGAGCAACGCCCTCGACACCGGGCTTCAGTGGCAGGAGTTTCTGGCTGGGGCGGTGTCCTCGGGGCTCGCCCTGCACGCGCTGACCGCCGCCGCGGCCGACCCTCGCACCTCCCGAGAGCAGGCCCTCACCATCGATGAGGTCTACCTGTCCGTCTGCGCCCTGACCACTCTGCTCGACAGCCTCATCGACTACGAGCAGGATCGCAGCATGGGTCAGCCCGGGTACATCCGCTACTACGAGGATCGCGATGCGCTCGCCCGGGGGCTCAGGAGCGTGATTCATCGTGCGGCGGCCCGTGCGCGCGACACTCCCAACGGCGCATATCATCTCATGACGCTAGTCGGTGTCGTGGCCTACTACTCCTCGGCCCCGACCGCCTCCAGCGAGTTCGCGCGACCCGTAACCGAGCAGATCCGCCGAGAACTCAGGCCGATTATCACCCCGACGCTCGCCGTCATGCGAGCTTGGCGTGTCGCCAAGCGAGCTCGCACGGTGATCGCAAGCAGAGGGGCGCACTGATGCGTCTAGGAGCGGCACACGATGGTCCGCATCCCAGGGGGGCGCGCCATGTCGCGATTATCGCCGACGGCAACGGCCGCTGGGCGCGTTCGCGCGGCCTATCGCTGAGCGATGGCCACAACGCAGGCGCGGACACCCTGAAGGCGCGCCTGCGCGACGCTGTAGAACTCGGCATCCAGGAGCTGACCGTGTACTCGTTCTCGACCGAGAACTGGTCGCGCCCTGCCGAGGAGGTCCAGGGGCTGATCGCGATGCTCGCGCAGCGCATCGCCAGCGAGACCCCAGAACTCCACCGGGAGGGAGTACGCATGCGCTTCATCGGGCGCCGCCACGGAGTCGCGCAGGAGCTTCTCAAGCGGATGCAATGGGCCGAGCAGCTGACCGCCGAGAACCAGCGCCTCACGCTGTTCATCGCCTTCAACTACGGCGGGCGCGCCGAGATCCTTGAAGCCGCCAAGGACTTCCAGGGCGAGACCGAGGAAGAGTTCCGCGCCGGACTCTACGCCCCGGAGATGCACGACCCCGAGGTGATCATCCGCACCGGCGGGGAGCGGCGCCTGTCCAACTACCTGCTCTGGCAGGCCGCCTACTCCGAGCTCGTCTTCCGCGACGAGCTATGGCCCGACTTCACGCGCGAAGCCCTCAAGCAGTCCCTCGCCGAGTTCAGCGCCCGGCGACGGCGCTTCGGCGGGCGCGGAGAGGCCGAGGATGGGCAGCCGGCAGCCAGCGCATAGCCGAGCACCCCAAGATATACTACGTTGCCGAACGATTCTACCGACAAAAAAAGACAAATACTATCGCAATGAGCAAGCCTGCTACAGCAAGCACCCGCCGCCCTGCGGCGGCGAGAGCCTCGACAGCTATGAGCGCCGTGCTCCTCATGGTCCTCGCCCCTCAAGCGCTCGCCGGGACGGCCTTGCCCGCCACGATCCATGACACCGAACGCAGCCGCCCAGCCGACACGGCACGCACGCTGAACGTCACCGACACCGCCCACCTGCGCTACATATCGCACACCGGCGCGCTGCTCTACGAGGAAGGCGCTGCCTCCGGGACACTCCCCGGCAGCATGCGAGCCCACTGCAACATCAGCTCGACCGTGACCGCCAACTTTACGATCTACACCCACGGCGGAACCATCACCGGCCACGGGACAGCGACTCCGCACGGCGCCGGCATCTATGAAAGCTTCGCCGGCTCGTTCCAAGTCACCGGCGGAACCGGCAACTATGCCCACGCCCACGGGCACGCAGGTCTCTCCGGCACATTCGACCGCCGAACCTACGCCCTGACCGTACAGACCACCGGCCGGCTCTCCTATTGACCATTGACCGCCCGGTGCGGTGTCGAATGCAAACCCAGCCGTGAGCCGAGCCCTCGTCCTCTTGGCAGCCCTCCTTGCCTGCGCTTGTCTACCAGTCACCGCTCTCGCGACACAGTCAGTAAGACTCCACGCCACGCTCACACCCGAGCGACTCGGCCAGGACACCACAATCGGCTTCGGCTTTCAGATCGCGACGCCCCCCAACGAAGTGCCGCCGCCCCTGACAAGCGCAGAAATCAGCTACCCGGTGGAACTAGCGTTCGCGCTGAGCGAACTCGGGCTCGCGACATGCTCAACCCAGACGCTCGAAGTTGCTGGGGTCGAAGGATGCCCAGCGAACTCGCTGATGGGATACGGCACCGCCCTCGCCGAGATCCCGATCGGCCCCTCGATCGCCAGCGAGACCGCACAAGTAACGATCATGAGGGCCACAAACCAAGCCGGGCACCTCGCGCTGCTGATCTACGTCAACGCCCCATCACCCATCAGCGAACAGATCACCATCCCCGGCCTCGTGCTCCCCACCGCAGCACCATACGGCGGACGCCTCGACATGACCATCCCACTCGTACCGGGCCTCCCCGGAGGACCCGATGTCGCCGTCGTGCAGTTCCGCTCGACGCTGGGACCACTGCACCTGCGGTACCACGAACACGTCCACGGCCGCGTCGTCGAGTACGAACCGAAAGGCGTCCCGCTTCCCACCAGATGCCCACGAGGAGGCTTCCGGTTCTCCGCCAGGTTCGCCTTCGAGAACGGCAGCCACTCAAACGCAACATCTACCGTGCCCTGCCCGAGCCGCCGCCGGTAATGGGTATAGCTGCAGCGCGTGCCCTCGCCCCCGCGAGGATCACCGCGCGCTTCATCGCCGACTAGCCATTTGCACGAGGAGGTCCTCCATGCGCGAAAAGCTACGTGGCGCCGCAGACAATTCCGGATTCATGGACAATCCCTGGAGTTATGGACAATCCCGCTACTCTCTCGACGATGAGCGTCAGTCAAGCACCGCGCCACTCCCCGGGACGGCTGCGCGCCAGTGCCGGAGGTTCCCGCGCGCTTTTTCACCTTCATCGCCTGATCGTGCCCCCACTGCGCCGAATCAACGCCGGCCTGCGCGCGATGTGCGCCGGCTCGCATCATCTCCAATACAAGGTGGAGGGCTTCCTGCGGCCGTCGGCGGAGTGGTTCGACCACGAGATCGATGTCCAGTGGCAGTGGGTCGCCAGGCAGCGCTCGATGTTCCTCGAGCGGGGGATCCTCAACACGCTCGCGATCCGACCGGGGGCGGAGGTCCTCGAGATCTGCTGCGGCGACGGCTTCAATGCTCACCGCTTCTACGCTGAGCGCGCCAGGCGAGTGCTCGCCGTCGACCACGATGAGGCTGCGCTCCGGCACGCCCAGCGCTTTCACGCTCGCGCCAACGTCGAGTACCGCCACTGCAACATCCTCGCCGGCGTCCCGTGGGGATGCTTCGACAACGTCGTTTGGGACGCGGCCATGCACCACTTCACGCCAGCCGAGGTGACTGCGATTCTCTCGTCGGTTCACGGCTCGCTGGCCAGCGGGGGCGTGCTTTCGGGCTACACGGTGATCGAGCCCGACGAAGACTATGCCTACACGCGCCTGCGCTTCACCGGCCCCGAGGCGCTCGTCGAGCTGCTCGCCGGCGAGTTCGCCCACGTCGCGGTGCTCGAGACGCCGGATACGCTGCGTCGCAACCTCTACTTCTTCGCTTCCGAGGACCCAGGGGGGCTGCCGTTCACGCCCGGACTCCATCAAGGGCCGACAGCGCCACTGCGATCGGCTGGTTCGGCGAGCTCACCACCAAGCTCCTGCGCCGCGGCGCACACCGCTCCGTCCGCGCCCTGAACACCGACATCCGCCAATGGATCGACACCTGGAACGAGAACCCACGCCCATACGTCTGGACCAAAGACCGCCGAGCAAATCCTCGACGCAATCAGCCGATACTGCAGGCGGGCGGCGTACACGCCGCGACCGATCAACACCTCCTGCAACTCCCCGAGCAGGCCCGGCGAGACCGAAGCGAACTCGACGTTCACGCAGGCAGCATGGCCTCACACCTCCCTTCGCTCGGCACGCAGCGGGGCGGCCTCAGCCTGATAGGCGACGGCGCAGGTTGGTCATCATGCGGTGCGCGAGCCCACGAGCCGCACGATCCTGCACATGTTGCAGCTCCGTTTCGAGCGCCGCGACGCGCGCAGTGGTCGCCGCGTGGTTGCGCGCCTCGACTATGTAGGCCTGCGCGTACTCGTCGTGCTGGCGGTTGAGTGCCGCATGCTCCCGATGCAGCAGTTCGACTGCGTGCCGTGCTGCCACCAGCTCACGCGGGTCGTCGGGCTGAGGCGCGTCGAGCTGCGCGATGCTTGGCGCAGGTCGCTGATCGCGCCGTAACACGACCGCATCCTGCCCCTCGATCCCCCTCTCCTCGAACGCCGCGACCGTGAACGCGCGTCCCCAATGCGCGCGAATCCACCACTCGGAATGCAAGATCATCGGGCCGCCTGCACGCCACGGCCGCCCATAGCCGAGGACAGTCATGCCAATCCGGTCCGGATCCCACTCCTCGTAGGCGATCGCCTGCGAGCAAGCTGCTCCTATGACTGAGACAACCGCGATGCCATCGGGCTTGAGCAGCCGACGCAGCTCGAGCAGCCACGCGGACCAGCTGTCGGCTAGATGCGAAAAGACCGACGTGGACCAAATCAGATCGAAGTGAGCCTCTGGGTAGGGCAGCGGCGGAAGCTCGGTACCGCGTATGACCCTCAGCGGCGGGGAGAGATTTGCGCCGATCCAGGCGACGCAGCTCTCGTCCAGCTCGACGCCGTGCAGCTCGGCCTCACCAGCGCGGTCCAGGAACTGGCGCAGTACGCGCGCTGCCCCACAGCCGAAGTCCAGCACACGCTTGCCCTGCCATGACCATTCTGGCCCGAGCAGTCGCTCAATCGCGGCAGCGATCCGCTCGCCTTGCTCTACATAGGCCTCGAGCACACCGGTTGTGTCCTCGTATCCAAGGATGTAGGCGGCCAACTCGGCCGGCGGCAACGGCGCGCTCATCGTGTCGGAACTATTATCGATGACACGGTCTTCCCGGCTGCTGCCCTACACCACAGTGCTGCCCAAGCCGCCGATGCCGATCGGCGACCGTCCGGTGCTCGACATCGTGGTGCGCCAGCTGAAGGCGCACGGCTTCGAGCGGATCACGATCGCAACCGGCTATCTCGCCGAGCTGATTGAGGCGTTCTTCCGCGACGGCGAGAGCTACGGCATCCCGATCGACTACTACCGCGAGCGCGAGCCGCTCGGCACGATCGCGACCAAGAGCCGCCAGATCCAGGTCTCCTACGGCGTGCTGCGCTTCGGCGATGACGGCGACCCCACACGCCTGACCGTCTACGACGAGAAGCCCGCGATCGATTACATCGCGAGCATGGGCGTGTACTGCTTTGCGCCGCGCGCGCTGTCGTTCATCGAGCCCGGCAAGCGCCTCGACTTCCCCGGCCAGGCGCGCACCGTTTCCCCGGCGGCGATCAGGCGCAGGATCAGGTCGACTACGAGCAGGCTCAAGTGATCGTGCGGCTCGCGATCTCGCGCTGCGCGCGACGGCGAGACCCGCGCCGACGCCTATCGATCCGATGTCGCCTGCCCGACCTGGCGCCGTCGGAACGCGCGAGAGGCCACTTGGCTGATGGGCGGGAGCTGCAGGTCAAGCATCGGCCTGGGCGTTGCCGAAAAAACCTGGGGGATACGGTCGTATATTCAGGATGAGGCTAGTGCGCTGGATGAGAGCAGGGTGAGCGTGTGAGCGTCCGATTGCCGTCACGGACACTGGAGCAAGAGGCTGACGAGGTCGCGAGCGCGAACTATGAGGCGCTGAAGGAGGAGATCCTTCGGGTGGTCGCTGGAACGCTGCGTTCGCAGGGGATCACGACGATGATCCCCCAGGATCTTGAGGTGGCCTACAACGAGGGTTGGCAGGGCGTCACGCAGCACATCATCCGGGGGGGGCCGGTCACCAGCCTCGAGGGGTTGCTGTACAGGATGACGTTGCGCCGCGCGATCGATGTCTACCGCGCCAGGCAGGAGCGTCGCCGGGTGGATATGGATCTCGATCAGCAGGGAGTCGAGGCCGATTTGGCTGAGCAGACGGATGAGCGGGAGAAGCTCGCACGGGTCCTTGCGCGTGCGAAGGAGCGTTTGAACGAGAAGGAGCGCCGGGCGGTGACGTTGTGCGTGCTGCATGGCTATAAGCGGCCGGAAGCGGCCGATTTGCTTGGCGTCGATCGCGTTGTGTTTGAGCGGACAATGGACGGGGCGATGCGGAAGCTGTCTGGGATCGTGGCCGGTATCCAGGCTCGCGGGTGTGGTGGGGATGAGTGGTCGCGGCTGATGCGCGCCTACGCGCTCGGTCTCCTTGCGGAGGACGAGCCTGATTACCAGAGAGCGCACGAGCATGTCGAGGGC
>JBEKYV010000230.1:0-6019 GCA_049510515.1 Solirubrobacteraceae bacterium
CTTGGAATTGATGACGCAGGCGTCGAGATAGAGGTAGAATGCCCTCTCGACTTTCAGCCGCTTCTGCCGTGACCAGCCTGCCATGGGGGCAGGGTAGGACTAAAGCCTACCGCCGTCCACCCCACCCTCCCTGCCGCTCCTTCTCGGCCAGCGCCTCCAGCACCGCGGTGATCTTGGTGCGCACCGTCGACCAGAACAGCGCGGCATCGGCCGCCTGGTCGAGGAACAGGATCTCGATCGGCTCGCCGCCGCCGTCCGGCGGCACGATCACGACGGCGCCGCCGAAGCGGGCGCCCTCGGTGTTGTGGGTGATCCGGGTCGCCATCTTGGTGAACGGGTCGGCCGGGTCGTTGGCAGCGGGGCGTTCGATGAAGGTCATCTTGGGTACTTTCCAGGCGGATACCAAATCCACAGCTTCATCGAGCCATTCCAAACATACAGGCCCGTGTAGAGCATCAAAGTGTCAGGCGGCGCCATCGATGCGTACTTGCATACGGCGAGAGACTCGGGAATCGTAACTTGGACGTACCGACGATCCGACGAGTACATCCGGTCATGCCAAGGCCCGTCGTAGCATCGTCCTTCAAACTTCATCATTGCTTCCTGAACTGATACCGCCCCTTAATCTCGGACAAGAACCATTGCCCGACCGACGGCGCGCGTGAACCCTGGTCCGCCACATCCTCGGGCACGCCCTCGTAGACGTAGGTGCCGCCCTTGGCGAACACGATCGTCATCTCGGGGGACTCCTCGTCCTCATTGTGCCCGACGGACTGGATCATCGTCGAGAAGACGTCGCGGCTCCACGCCATTGGATGCCCTCCTGATGTCGGCCGGCGTGATCGTGCCGTCGTCGAGCAGGCGAAGCATGACCACGGCGAGCTTCGGGAATCCGTAGTAGCCCATGTTCCTGTTGTGCCCGAAGAGCGCGCACATCTGCTGCTGCGTCATGCGCTGGGACTTGCAGATGCGCTTGAACTCATCCTTGGTCATCGGGCTTCCTCTGGAAGCTCGGGCAGCGGAACCGCGAATCGGTGACGAGGCCGTATTCGAGGGAGGCAGCGTTGCCGCAGGTGCCGACGTGCTCATCCGTTCGCTTCCACGGACCGACGCAGGTCTCGCAGCAGTTGGGGGGCCAGCGCTCCCATGAGGGTTTCACTTCGCGCGCTCCCTCAAAAGCTCGACGATGCTCTCGAACGCGCGGTCCCACCGCATGGACGGCCCCTGGGGGATGATCTTGTGCTGCGGCGTCCACAGCCGGTCGGTCCCGTCGAGACCGATGCGATGGTCGCGTCCGAGGTAGGAGTAAGGCACCCAGCACTCGTGGTTGACGGCGGCCGCGATGTGCCCCAGCGCCGACTCGCACGTGATGACGAGGTCGAGATCGCGCAGCAGGCCCCACGTGTCGCACACGTCCCTGATATACCCCGACAGGTCGCGCACCAACCCGGCGCCGCCGGCCTCGTGCAGCATGGCCTTCTTGCTGTCGACCTGGAGGCTGTAGAGTTGCACGCCGGGCACGCGCAGCAGCTCGAAGAAGAACTCGACCGGGATGTTGCGGTGCTTGTCGATCAGGTTCTTGGGACTGCCCGCCCACGCGATACCGACGTGGAGCTTGCGATCGGGGACCATCCAGCCGGGCGGGGTGTGGCTGCGCCGCATCAGGTTGGACGCCACCTCGATATTGGGGGCGTTCCTGATCTGCTCGTCGGTCAGGCCCAACGCGAAGGGCAGGGAGACGAACGTCGTCCACGCATCAGCGGGCGGAAAGGGGCTCGGACTCGGGGAGAGCGTCAGGTTCGGGATCTTGCGAAAGGCGTGCTGGAACGCCCGCATCAGCTCGCCCTGCACGAAGGCGTGGACATGACCGGCGCGCGCGCACGCCGCCGGCACGAAGCGGGCGAAGGACAGCGTGTCGCCCAGGCCCTGGTCGGCGACCAGGAACACGCTCATGCCCTTCTCGCCCTGCCAGCGCGGGTAGTGATAGTGGTAATACTGCCGAAGCTCCTGGTAGAACCGCACCTCGAAGTGCTTGAGGCCGGCGGCGAAGTTGTGGTTGAACAGGAGCGCGAAGGCGAGCGCGAGCTCGACCGTCGGCTCGGCCGGCGAGAGGGCAAAGGCGCGCTGCCCCGCCGCCACGCCCTCGGCGGGCCGCCCGAGGGTGCCGCAAATCTGCGACAGGTTGACCCACGCATAGACGAGCTCGGGGTCGATGTCGATCGCCTGGCGGCTGGCGTTGTAAGCTTCCTCGGTCTGCCCCACCTGGTGCAGCCGCCAGCCGAGATTGCACAGCACCTTGGCGCGGTCGCGCGCGTCGGGGATGTCGCACGCTAGCGCCTGCCGATAGTGAGCGATCGCCGCCGGGTAGCAGCCGCGGTCGCCCTCGTGATTGCCCTGGTGGTAAAAGGCGTTCCACCACGTCGGGTCGGCGAAGCAGGCCGAGCAGCACGACGCGAAGGCGTGGTCGACCAGCGCCTGCGAGCGATTCGGATCGGCCATCGCCTCGCGCGCGGAGGCGTGGAGCTGCTCGGCGTGTGCGCGGTTACCCATGCGTCGCTCCCACACTCGCATCGTGCACGGCACGCCGCATGATGCGCTGAACCTGCGCGCAGTGAAAGGGCTTACCGTTGCGCGTGCGGTAGCCCTTGCGATTGAGGGTCTTGGCGGCGCGGTGGGGCGAGCGGCCCTGGCGGGCGAACACGCGGCACTCGTCGAGCACCACCTGCTCGTCGGGCACGGGCTCGAGTATCGCCTCCTTACCCTCGCCGACGACGCGGAAGCCGAACGGGGCGTCGCCGCCGAGGTGGCCGCCCTTGCGGCGCTTGGCGGCGCGCCCATCGGACATTCGTTCGTTGATGCGCTCGCGCTCCAGCTGGGCGAACGCGGCCGCCATTGCAAAAAAGCACGCCGCCATTCCGCCCTCGGTGACCGGGGTCGAGCCCATGTCGAGGAGCACCAGCCTGATCCCCTTGCGCTTGAAATCCTCGGCAACCTGCAAGGCGTCGAGCGCGGAGCGGAACATGCGATCGAGCTTGGAGGCGACGACCGTGTCGCCGCGGTGGACATTGAGCAGCAGGTCCTTACCCGCGGGACGCTGGTCGAGCGGGGTGGCGCCGCTCACGGCCGGGTCGGCGAAGATGAGAACGGAGTATTGGTCGGCGCCCTGCATCATCGCGTAGCCGCGGATCGTGCGCTCCTGGTCCTCGGGGGAGGTGCCGCTCACCTGCTCTTGCGTTGAGACCCTGACATAACCGAGGATCATCGGGCGAGTTCCTTGATGCTGATGCGGCGCACGTCCGCGTAGTGCTTCTTGGCCTCACGGCGAGAAACATAAACGGCCGGGACAGCCCTACCAGCATCACCGCTATGCCCGAAACGGAGATCGAGGCGTCCGTTGAGAAAACCTCCCCACAGGTGTCGCTGGTACCGCTTAACCAAGTTGCGCTTCATGATCCCCTCCTGCGATGTAGCGCACTTGTAGCACGCTCAGCGGCGTTGCGCAAGCACCTGTCGCTGCACCCAGTCGTAGGTGGAGACGAGGCCGTCGCAGAACGGCACGCTCGGGGTCCACCCGAGCTTTTCCTTCGCGAGGGTGCCGTCGCACAAGCGCACCCGGGCGCCGACGGGACCGGGCGATGGGACGATCCGCAGGGGTTTGCCTGCGATCGCGCCGAGCACCTTGGCAAGGTTCATGACGTCCACCGCCTCCTCCGACCCCAGGTTCACCGGCCCGATCACCTCGCTGCGCATGAGGCGCACGATCCCCTCCACCGCGTCGGTGATGTAGGTGAGCGAGCGCTGCTGGCTGCCGTCACCCCAGATGGGGACCTCCCCGCCTTCGGCGGGCAATTCGGCGATTTTGCGGCACAGGGAGGCGACGACCTTGGCGCGCGGCTCGCGCCACTCGGCCCTGGGGCCGTACACCTGATGCAGCCGACCGATGCGCACGGGGAGCGGGTAGGTGCGGCTGTAGGCGTCGTAGATGCGCTCGCAGTAGAGCTTGCTCCAGCCGAACTCGTTCTGCGGGTTTGCGGGGTAGGCGTCGGTCTCGCGCAGCGGCATCTGGAAGGTGCCGGGGTACACGCACGCCGACGAGGCGAAGAACACGCGGCCGACGCGCGCGCTCACGCACGCCTCGAGCACGTTGAGATTGATCAGGGTGTTGGCGGTTAAAATCTTGAGATCGTTGCTCCGGTCCTGGATGTAGCCGAGACCGCCCACCTCGGCGGCCAGCTGATAGACCTCGTCGATATCCTCGAAGTGACGCGGCGGGGCATCGAAGCGCAGGTCGGCGCGGTTGTACTCGTCGGCGTCGGACAGGTGCCGGGCCGAGCCGCGGCCGACGGCACGCACGAAAGCGCCCTCGGCCTTGAGGTGGTTGACGAGGGCGACGCTCAGATGGCCGTTGGCGCCGAGGACGAGGCAACGTCGCATGTCACTCCTCCCCGCCTGCGGCGGGTAAAGCGTTCCAATCGAAGCTCCACCCGGGGATGGAGGGTTGGGGCTCGCGCACCACGATGCCGTGCACCGTCACCCCGGCGTCGAGCGCCGTGAGCATCACGGGGCGGCACGACACGGCGGCGGGGAGCAGGACGCTGGCGATGTCGCCCTCTGGCAGGTCGGGCTTGGTCTCGTAGCCGGCTTGCGTGATAGCGGCGCGGCCGGGGCCTGAGAGCAGGAAGACGATGGGGCCGCAGAGCTCGACCTGCAGGGTAGCCTCGGGCTCGGCGGCGCGCCACGAGAACGGGCCGGGACCACGAGCGAGTCGCCAGCTGTCGCTCCACTCGGCACCCAGGCCGGCGAGCTGATGGGCGAAGATCACGGTGGTGCCGTCGGCCTGGGGTTGGTGCAAGGGGGCGCCGCCGGGGCGCCACGTCCCCGCCACCTGCCTTCCATCCAGCATCTCGACACATGCGCGGATGCGCGCGGTACGGATCCCGAAACGCCGAACGATCGGCTCGGGACCGTACATGATGTCGTGATGCACGGGGCCGGTGGCGAGCACGAGGCCCTGCTCATCGAGCGGCGGGTCCTGGCCGATCATGCGGCAGCGCGCAGGGGTCAGGGCGAGGCACGCGAGGCCGTGGGCGGCGAGCACCGTGCCGACGTGCCAGTCGCTCACGAGGCCGCACTGCTGGGCGCCGAACGCCCAGAACGACGCGATGTCGACGCCGGCGAGCTGGGCGAACATGCGGCGGTTCTCGATCGCCTGGCAGGTGCGGAAATGACGCAGCCAGAGTTGAGCCGCTTGGCGCGTGGCGATGAACATGCCGTAGCCGAGGTTGTGCATCAGGGCGAAGGTATCGTCGACCTGAGCGAGCACGCGGTCCTCGTAAGCGCGAGCGCTCACCATGCCGGCCTCGAGGCCGAAGTCGCGGGCGCGCTCGAACAAAGAGAAGGTGTCGGGGAACCAGTTGGGGTCAAGGAGGACGTCGTTCTCCACGATGCCGACGTAGTCATAGCCTACGCCGTTGCCCTTGCCGTCCCAACTCTGCGCGAGCATCTCGGTCAAAGCGTAGCAGACAGCGGCATCAGGACCGCCGCGGATGTTGCTGCGCACCGCGCGCACCACCGGGTACATCAGGGGCAGCTTCTGCCCCGCCACGGTATCGCTGCCGTCGATCCACCAGCTGTCCACGCCGGGGATGTCGAGAAGGGGCTCGATCGACTGGACCGAGAGGTCGACTTTATCCTTGGTGAGGAACGCGAGGGCGATGCGGTTCATTTCTTCAAGTCCTCGAGCACGGCCATGAACTTCTCGCCGTCGAAATCCCCGGCCAGCAGCACCAACCACGCGGCGAGTTCGATCGCATCATCATGAGAGATGATGCCGCGTGGCGGGTTGAGAATCCGCAAGCCGTCACCCTGCGAACCAACAAAGAACTTGTTCAGCCTGTCGCTCATAGGACCTTCTCCACGTCGTCGCACCACGCGAGGCCCGCCTCGCGGACCTGCGGGGGCATCCACGGCAGATCGCGCATCGCCGCGTAAATGTCGCTCAGGATCTGCACGACCGACG
>JBEKYV010000231.1:0-5995 GCA_049510515.1 Solirubrobacteraceae bacterium
TGATGACCGGCGAGATGGTCACCGGCCAGGAGGCGGAGCGCATCGGGCTGGTCAGCAAGTCGCTGCCGCGCGGGGAAGTGCTGGACGAGGCGATGCGCATCGCGAGCGTCCTGGCAACCGGATCGCAGCTCGCGATCAGGTGGACCAAGAAGGCGCTCAACAGCTGGCTCAGGACAGCCGGGCCGGCCTTCGACGCCTCCGCCGCCTACGAGATGCTGACGTTCATGGGCGACGACGTGCGCGAGGGCTACGCCGCGCTCAGGGAAAAGCGGCCGCCGAGCTTCCCGTCAGCCGCCAGCCCGCCCGGCTAGCCGCTGCTGCTCGCGCCGTCCCCGGCTACTCCTGCTCGTGCCGGTCGAGGTCCACGAGGACGATGCGGCCCGGATGCTCGCTCTGCGCCGAGCGCACCAGGCCCCACACCGCCGCCCCGGCGAGGTCGCCGCCTCCACCGCGCGACGCCGGCTCCGCGGCCACAGCCCCATGGGTCACCACCACGATGGGGGCGCCGGCGCCCGACTCATCGGCCAGTCGCTGCTGCAGCTCCCCGAGCACGCACTTGACGGCCGTATGCGCCGCAGCAGCAACCCCCCCCTCCTCCTCCCCTTTTTTGGTCCCCACCACCTCGACGATCGCCGGCCCCGGCCCCGTGGAGGACGCCGGCGCAGCTGCTGTCAGCTCACTCCAGCGGACGTGGAAGAGCGATCGGTGGAGGTGGCCGGCGGGCGGCTGCGGCACCGGCTCGGCGGCGGCCAGCGGACGCAGCGTGGGGGCGCCGCCGTTTGCGGTCGAGGCCAGCCAGAAGCGCTCGCGCTGGAAGGCGTAGGTGGGCAGCTCCACGCGCTCGGCGCCGCTGCCCTGGAACAGCTCGCTCCAGTTGACTCCGACACCGCGCACCCACGCTTCGCCGAGCGAGCTCAGCAGACGCTCGGGCCCACCGGCGTCGCGTCGCAGCGAGCCGACGGCGATCAGCTCCTCGGGGCGCTCCAGCAGGTGCTCGGCCAGCTCGCGCAACCCTCCCATCAGGACGGGGTGGGGCCCAACCTCGACGAACGCGCGCTCTCCCCGCTCGATCAGGCCGCCCAGCGCGCGGTCGAAGCGCACCGTCTCGCGCAGGTTGCGATACCAGTACTCGGCGTCCAGCCCCGCCGTGTCCAGCTGCCCGCCGGTCACGGCCGAGTGGAATGGCAGCTCGCCGGTGCGCGGTGTCGCCGGCGCGCAGGCGCCGTGCAGCTCCTCGCGCAGCTCCTCCACGCGGGGCGAGTGGGCGGCGTAGTCCACGGGGATCTGCCGCGCCCGGATCTCCTGCTCCGCGCACGCTTGCAGCAGCTCCGTCAGCGCGTCCGTCTCGCCGGAGACGACCACCGAGGAGGGGGAGTTGACGGCCGCCAGCGCGATGCGGTCCCCCCAGCGCTCCAGCAGCGCGTTCGTCCGCTCCACGTCCAGCGCCAGCGACACCATCCCGCCGTGGCCGGCGATCGCGGTGAGGGCGCGGCTGCGCAGTGCGCTCACGCGTGCGGCGTCGTGCAGCGACAGCGCGCCCGCGACGTGGGCGGCGGCGATCTCGCCCTGGGAGTGGCCCACCACCGCGGCGACCGGCACGCCGCTTGCACGCCACACGCGCGCGAGCCCCACCATCATCGCGAACAGCGCCGGCTGCACCACGTCAACGCGCTCGAGCAGCCGGGCGTGGCGCGCCTCATGCCCCCGGAGCGCGTCGCCTGCGTCACGCTTGCCGCCCGCCTCGCGCAGCCGCGCCTCGTCCCGCTCCTCGCCGAGCACGCTCCGCAGCGACCACTCCACCCACGGCGCGAGCGCCTCTTCGCACTCCGCAATCGCCTGCGCGAACAGCGGCGAGTGCTCCAGCAGCTGCGCGCCCATGCCCGGCCACTGGCCGCCTTGCCCGGGGAACAGCAGCACCACGCCCTCCTCGGCGAGGCTTGCGGTACCGCTCAGCACGCCGTCGGCGCGCTCGCCTGCGGCCAGCGTCCCCAGCCCGGCGAGCAGCTGTTCGCGTCCCGACCCCACCACCACCGCGCGCTCCTCCAGCAGCGGGCGCTGCGCCAGCGAGAAGCCCACGTCGATTGGGTCGAGCGTCGCGTCGTTCGTGACATGCGCGCGCAACCGCTCGGCCTGGGCGCGCAGCGCCTCGCGGGTGCGGGCCGACAGCGGCCACGGCGTCGCGCCGCGCAGGGCGTCTCCACTCAGCAGGCTCACGCCGGCTCCACCTCCGGGGGATGCGCCGTCGATCGCGCGTCGGCGGTGGGCATCTCGGCCCCCACGGGGCGTGGCGCTTCCTCGATGATCACGTGCGCGTTGGTACCGCTCACCCCGAACGAGGAGACGCCCGCACGGCGCGGGTGGCCGTTGCGAGCCCACGGCACCTCCTCAGTGAGCAGCGCCACCGAGCCGGCGCTCCAGTCCACCCGCGCTGACGGGCGATCCACGTGCAGCGTGCGCGGCAGCCTTTCGTGGCGCAGCGCCATCGCGATCTTAATCACGCCCGCCACCCCGGCGGCCGCCTGGGTGTGGCCGATGTTGGACTTCACCGACCCCAACCACAATGGGTGCCCGGGGGGGCGCTCGCGGCCGTAGGTCGCGATCAGCGCCTGCGCCTCGATTGGGTCGCCGAGCGTCGTGCCGGTGCCGTGCGCCTCGACCGCATCCACCTCCGCCGGGGTGAGCCCCGCGTTGGCGAGCGCCTGCATGATCACCCGCTGCTGCGAGGGCCCGTTGGGTGCCGTCAGCCCGTTGGAGGCGCCATCCTGGTTGACCGCGCTGCCGCGCACCACCGCCAGCACGCGGTGGCCGTTGGCGCGCGCGTCGCAGAGGCGCTCCAGCAGCAGCACTCCCCCGCCCTCGGAGAAGCCCGCGCCGTCGGCGGCGTCGGCGAACGCCTTGCAACGGCCATCCGGCGCGAGCGCCCGCTGGCGGCTGAACTCGACAAAGATCGTCGGCGTGGCCATCACCGTCACGCCCCCCGCCAGCGCCAGCGAGCATTCGCCGCAGCGCAGCGCCTGGCAGGCGAGGTGCAGCGCCACCAGCGAGGAGGAGCAGGCGGTGTCGACCGTCACCGCGGGGCCCTCCAGCCCGAAGGTGTAGGCGACGCGGCCCGACACCACGCTCGGGGAGCCGCCGGTGGCGATATACCCCTCGAGGTCGCGCGCCTCCTCGCCGAGTGTGCCGACGCCGTAGTCGGAGATGTTGATCCCCGCGAACACGCCAGTCTGGCTGCCGCGCAGCGAGGCCGGAGCGATGCCGGCGTTTTCGAACGACTCCCAGCACGCTTCGAGCAGCAGCCGCTGCTGGGGGCTCATCGCCAGCGCCTCGCGTGGGGGGATCCCGAAGAAGGCCGCGTCAAACTCGCCCGCGTCGTGCAGAAAGCCGCCCTCGCGGGCGTAGCTCGTGCCGGGACGCCGCGCCTCGGGGTCGTACAGCTCCTCCAGGTCCCACCCGCGGTCAGCGGGGAAGCGGCTGATTGCATCGCCGCCGCCGGCGACCAGGTCCCACAGCTCGGCGGGGGAGGACACCGGGCGGGCCGGCCAGGGGTGATCGGGGTGGGTGGGACCGTCGGTGGCAAGAGGGTGGGCAGGCCCCGGATAGCGGCAGCTCATCCCCACGATCGCCACCGGCTCATCCATCGCCACCGCCGTCGCGCCTGCCCCCACGCCTCCCACTCGCACCGCGTTCGCACCGGCGACGACGGCCTCCCCGGTGCCCGTCACCTCGGTGAGCAGGTGGGCGGCGAGCGCGCGCGGGGTGGGGTGGTCGAACGCGAGCGTGGTGGGAAGCTCGAGGCCGCTCGCCGCCGCCAGCCGGTTGCGCAGCTCCACGCCCGAGAGCGAATCCAGGCCGAGCTCTTTGAAGGCGCGCTCCACCTCCACGCTGTGCGGCGAGGCGTGCCCCAGCACGGCGGCGACCTGGGCGCGCACGAGGTCCAGCACCACGCGTTCATGCTCGCCCTCCGGCAGCTCCGCCAGGCGCGTTGCCAGCGTCCCCTCGCCCGCTCCCCGCAGTTGCTCCTCGTCGCGCGCGCGCAGCGCCCACTGCGCCTGTGGCAGCTCCCCCAGCAGCGGCCGCGCGCGCTTGGTGGTGTGCGCCGTCGTGTAGCGCTCCCAGTCGATGTCGGCGACCACCAGCTCGCTCTCGTCGTGCTCCAGCGCTTGGCGCAACGCGCTGAGCGCCAGCTCGGGAGCGAGGCCACGCAGCCCGGCGCGACGCAGCCGCTCTGCCACCGCGGCGGCCATCCCCGTGCCGGCCCACGGCCCCCACGCGAGCGCGGTCGCGGGCAGGCCGAGGCCGCGGCGGTGCTCGGCGAGCGCGTCGAGGAAGGCGTTGCCGGCGGCGTAGGCGGCCTGGCCGGCGTTGCCGAGGGTGCCCGCGAGCGCGGAGAAAAGCACGAACTTGGAGAGGTGGGTGTCGCCCGTCGCGAGCGGGGGGCCCGCCGCGGCGCGCTCGGTGTCAGCCATGGCGATCTGGGGGCCGGCCGTCAGCTCGTGCAGCAGCCACGCCGCGTCCACCTTCGCGCGCAGTACCGCGGCCATCCGCTCGGGCGTCAGCCCAGTCAGCAGCCCGTCGTCGAGCACCCCGGCCGCGTGGAAGATGCCCGAGAGCGGCAGCTCCGCGGGGATCCCCGCCAGCAGCGCCTGCAGCTGCTCGCGCTCGGCGACGTCGCACGCCACCACGCTCACCTGCGCGCCGCCGCTCTGCAGCTCGCGCAACAGCTCGGCGGCGCCCGGCGCCTCCGGGCCGCGGCGGCTGCTCAGCAGGATGTTTTCGGCACCGGCCCCCGCCAACCAGCGGGCCACGTGGGCGCCGAGCGCGCCGGTGCCGCCCGTCACGAGCACGGTCCCGCGCGGCCGGTACTCGCGGGTGGGCCTGTGCTCGTCGGCCACGGCCTGCGTCAGGCGCCTGGCGAACGTCCGGCCGGGGCGCAGCGCGATCTGATCCTCGCCGTCCCCGCCCGCGAGCACCGCGCAGAGGCGCTCGAAGGTCTGCTGGTCGGGCTCCGGGGGAAGGTCGATCACGCCGCCCCAGCGTCCTGGCTCCTCCAGTGCCGCGACCCGGCCGAGGCCCCACACCTGGGCGCTCGTCGGGTTGCTCACCCGGTCGCCCTCGCCGGTCGAGACCGCGCCGCGCGTGACACACCACAGCGGGGCGCCGATCTCCGCGTCGCCCAGCGCCTGCGTCAAGGCGAGCGTCCCCGTCACGCCCTGCGCGAGCTCGCCGACGGGGGGTGCATCGGGGTCGTCGAGCGCCAGCAGCGACAGCACGCCGCCCACGGCGACTCCGTCGGCGGAGCCTGCGCCAGCCGACCCGCCCGCGGCATCCCCGTCGGCAGAGCCTGCGCCAGCCGACCCGCCCACGCCATCCCCGTCGCCTGACCCACCACCGGAGGCTTCCTCCGCGGGACCTGCACCAGGCGCGAGCTCGCGGCCGAGCAGCGTCTGCAGCCGTGCACTCAGCGACCCGCGCTCCAGCTCGTCCTTTTCGACCTCCACCACCACGGCGCGGGCGCCGCGGGCCTGCAGCGCGCGCTCGATGCCCGCCACCACGCCATCGTCGGCTCGCCCCGCATTCACCACCACCGGCCAGACGCCGGCGAGCACCCCCACTCCGCGCTCGCCCACCGCACGCCACCGCACCTTGTAGCGCCAGCCCTCCGCCGACTCCGTGGAGGCCGACCCCGGTTCGGCGTGCAGCCAGTAGCGCTCGCGCTGGAACGGGTAGGTGGGCAGCGCCACGCGCCTGGCGCCGGAGCCATCGAAGAGGCGCGCCCAATCGACGTGCACACCGTGCACCCACGCCTCGCCCAGCGCGGCGAGCAGCGTGCGGGCCTCGTCGTGTCCAGCGCACAGAACCGGCGCGGCGACGGCGATGCCCTCACCATCCACGCACTCGACCGCCATCGCGCTGAGGACCCCATCGGGGCCGAGCTCGAGGAAGCTCCGCACCCCCCCTCCACGCAGCCCCCGCACGCCGTCGGCGAAGCGCACCG
>JBEKYV010000232.1:0-5972 GCA_049510515.1 Solirubrobacteraceae bacterium
ACCGCGATGGGCGGCCGGTGGGGGTGGAGAAGATCCTGATCTCCACCCAGCACGCCGACGGGATCGACAGCGAGACGCTGATCAAGCCCGACCTCTTCGAGCATGTGCTGCGCCCGGTGCTGCCGGCGGAGCTCTACGAGGAGAAGGAGCTGCTGCGCAACTTCCTGGTCAACCCAACCGGCCGCTTCGTGATCGGTGGACCGATGGGCGACTGCGGGCTGACGGGGCGCAAGATCATCGTCGACACCTATGGTGGCATGGCGCGCCACGGCGGGGGCGCGTTCTCGGGCAAGGATCCCTCCAAGGTGGACCGCTCGGCGGCCTACGCCGTCAGGTGGGTGGCGAAGAACATCGTCGCCGCCGGCCTCGCCGACCGTGCGGAGGTGCAGGTGGCGTACGCGATCGGGGTCGCCCACCCGGTGTCGGTGATGGTGGAGACGTTCGGCACCGAGAAGGTCGGCCGCGGACGGATCACGGAGCTGGTCAAAGAGCACTTCGATCTGCGCCCTGGCGCGTTCCGCGAGGAGCTGAAACTGCACCGCCCGATCTACCAGAAGACCGCGGCGTATGGCCACTTCGGCCGCGACGACCATGACTTCACGTGGGAGCGCACCGACAAGGCCGAGTCGCTGCGCGCCGCGGCGGGCCTGGGGGCAGGCGCCGGAGTGTGAGTAGCAGAACGGTCCGGTGCTCCATCTAGAGTGATGGGGTGTCGAGCGAGATCGCCCAAGTTGAGCCGCTGACGACGGCTCGCGTGTTGCGCGGCCCGTTCGACTACAGGCTCCCGCCCGAGCTCGGGGGAGGTGCCGTCGGCGTAGGCTCGATGCTGGTGGTGCCGTTCGGCAGGCGCGAGGTGTTGGGGGTGGTGACCGGCCTCTCCGAGCGCAGCGAGGTGGCCGAGGAGAAGCTGCTGGAGCCGTTGCGCGCGCTCGATCAGAGCCCGCCCACCCTGCCCGTCGACCTGGTGGCGCTGGCGGAGTGGCTGGCGGCGGAGTACTGCTCGACGGTGGCGCGCGCGCTGCGTCTGGTGCTGCCCGCCGGCGCGACCGGCAAGGGCCCGGCCGGCCTCGGCGTGCGCAAGCGCCGTGCGCGCGCGGTCGCCCGTCCGCGGCATGAGCCGATCGGCAGCCTGCACAGCCAGCCACCGCCACTGACCGACGACCAGGCTCAGGCACTGGCGGCGATCGAGCGCCGACTGGCGGCACCTGCGGGCGGGCGGAGTGGTGGGCGGGCGGGTGGGCGGGCTCCCCAACACCCCGCACTGCTGCTGCACGGGATCACCGGGTCGGGCAAGACCGAGGTGTATCTGGGCGCCGCCGCGTGCGCTCTGCAACGCGGCCGAGGCGCGATCGTGCTGGTGCCTGAGATCGCGCTGACGCCGCAGATCGTCGGCCGCTTCGTGGGGCGTTTCGGGGAGACGGTGGCGGTGCTGCACTCGCGACTTACCCCGGCGCAGCGCCGGGAGGAGTGGCGACGACTGCGGACAGGCGAGGCACGTGTGTGCGTGGGTCCGCGCTCGGCGGTGTTCGCGCCAATCGAGAAGCTGGGGTTGATCGTGGTCGACGAGGAGCACGACTCCTCCTACAAGCACGAGGGTGACCCCCGCTACGACGCGCGCGAGGTCGCCGGCAAGCGCGCCGAGTTGCAGGGCGCGCTGCTGCTGCTGGGCAGCGCCACGCCCCGGCCGGAGAGCCACCATGCGCTCGAGCGTGTGCTCCTTCCCAGCCGGGTGGACGGCCGCCCACTGCCGCCGGTGGAGCTGCTGGACATGCGCGAGCAGAGCCACGGGCTGCACCCGGAGACGGCGCAGGCGCTCGCGGATGTGCGGCGGGCGGGGGGCAAGGCGATCGTGCTGCTCAACCGCAGGGGCTGGTCGAACTTCCTCTCCTGCCGCTCGTGCGGGAGGGTGTGGAGCTGCCCGCACTGCGACGTGGCGCTCGTGTTCCACCGCCGCGAGGGGCAGGTCAGATGTCATCACTGCGATCACAGCGAGCGTGTGCCGGAGCGCTGCGGCTGCGGCTCCACAGCGGTCGCGCGCCACGGCGCCGGCACCGAGCGGCTGCAACACGATCTGCAGGCCGCGCTGGGTGACGGCGAGCGCTTCCCGATCTTCCGGCTGGATGCCGACACGATCCCGGCCGGCGCGGGCGGCGATGGCGTGGGCGCACTGCTGCGCCGCTTCGGTGACGCCTCGGCGGGCGTGCTGATCGGCACCCAGATGGTGGCGAAGGGCCACGACTTCCCCGATGTGCGCCTCGGCGTGGTGGTGGACGCCGACGCGACGCTGCGCTTCCCCGACTTCCGCTCGGAGGAGCGCACCTTCGCGCTGATCGCCCAGCTCGCCGGCCGCGTGGGGCGCGGCGGCGAGGGGAGGGTGCTGGTGCAGACGATTGCCCCTGAGGCACGCGCGATCGTGTATGCGGCGCGGCACGACAGCGAGGGCTTCCTGGCGGGCGAGCTGCAGCGCCGCGCGGCGCTGCGCTACCCGCCGTTCGCGCACCTGATCCGGATCGTGTGCTCTGCCACCGAGGCTGCGCGCGCGCAGGCGGCGGCGAGCGCGGTGCGCGCGCAACTCGATGGGTTGCAGCGCTGCAGCGTGCTGGGACCCGCGGCGCTGTTTCGGCTGCGCGGCAAGGAGCGCAGGATGCTGCTGGTGAAGGCGGCCGACCGCGGCGCGGCGGTGGGTGGCGTGGGCGCGGCGGTGCAGCGCGCGGCGTGTGCGAAGGCGCACGCGGGCGTGAGCTTCAGCGTGGATGTGGACCCGCAATAGAATCAGTTGCGATGGGTACCAGCGTCGAGAACCCCACCGAGGTCGAGGAGCCCCGCGAGTCGGTCGAGGAGCAGGCCGAGCCGGTCGAGGAGCTCGACGAGGAGACCCGCGCGCGCCGCGACGCGGCGCTGCGCCAGGTGCGCAAGCTGGGAGACCCGGTGCTGCGCGCGAGCGCGGTGGCGGTGGAGCGCTTTGACGAGCGATTGCGCGCGGAGGTGCAGCGGATGGGGGAGCTGATGCAGGACGCGCTCGGCGTCGGCCTGGCGGCCACCCAGGTGGGGGTGCTGCACCGGGTGCTGGTGTACAAGGCCTACGAGGACGACCCCGTCAGCGCGCTGGTCAACCCCGTGCTGGAGTGGGAGAGCGAGGAGCGGGAGGTCAAGGAGGAGGGCTGCCTGAGCCTGCCCGGGGTGCACGTCGAGGTGGAGCGCGCGGCGCGCGTCAGGGTGCGCGCGCAGGACACGCACGGCAGGGAACTGGTCGTCGAGGAGGAGGGTCTGCCGGCGCGGGTGATCCAGCACGAGATGGACCACCTCGAAGGGGTGCTGATCCTCGATCGGATCTCGCGCGAGGCGCGTCGGGACGCGATGCGCGCGCTGCGCGAGGCGCGGGAAGCCGACGGCGACGGACCGGCGCGAACGTCGAGCGCGGAGCGCACGACGGCTCCCGCTCAGTAGGCGCTCGTCGCCTTGCGCACAGTCTTCCTCGGCACCTCCGACTTTGCGGCAGCGGTGCTCGAGCGCCTGGCGGCGAGCGACCACCGGCCGGTGCTTGCCCTGACACGCCCCGACCGCCCACGCGGCAGGGGCCGGCGCCTGGCGGCGCCGCCGGTGGCACAGGCGGCGCGAGCGCTGGGCATCGCGTTGGAGCAGCCTGAGCGGATCAACGATCCTGCCGTGGGTGCGCTGATCGATGCCGCCGTGAGGGATGCCGCCGCGGTGGACAAGGGAGTGGCGGTGAGCAGGGTGGCTGATGTGAGCACGCGGGACTTCGTTGCACGCGAGGAGGCGCTGCTGGTGGTGTGCGCCTTCGGGGCGTTGATCAAGGAGCGGCTGCTGTCGAGGTACGAGCTGCTGAACGTGCACCCCTCGCTGCTGCCGCGCTGGCGCGGGGCGGCGCCGGTCGAGCGGGCGATCATGGCAGGCGACGCACAGACAGGTGTGTCGATCATGCGCCTCACCGAGGGCCTCGACAGCGGGCCGGTGTGCGCGGCGGAGCAGGAGTCGATCGGCTCGGACGACACGTACGGATCGCTGGCGGAGCGCTTGCGGAGGCTCGGCGGCGAGCTGCTGGTGGGGGTGTTGAGCGAGTGGGAGCGAGGGCGACCGCCGCACTTCGAGGAGCAGCCCGAGGAGGGCGTGACCTACGCCGAGAAGATCGCCGCCGAGGATCGCCTGCTCGACCCGGAGCGCACGGCGGTGGAGTTGGAGCGTCAGGTGCGGGCGCTGCACCCCCACGTCGGCGCGCGCCTGGCGCGGGAGGACGGGACATTGTTGGGCGTCTCGCGCGCGGCGCCGGCGGAGGGGGGGCTGGTGGATGCGGCGCTGGCGGAGGATGGCTCGGGGAGGTTGCCCCCCGGGAGGTTGGCAGCGAGCGACGGACATCTGCTGTACGGGGCAAGCGACGGGATGCTGGAGCTGTTGGAGGTTCAACCCCCCGGTAGGCGGCCGATGCACGCGGAGGCGTATCTGCGGGGACATGCCCTCTCCTAGCGGGCGCAGCCGGCCCCGGCCCCACCAGGCGGAGCGGGCGGCGGGGGGGGCGGGTTCCCCATCCCCGGCGAAAGCCCGCGTCTGTGCGTGCGCGGTGTTGCGCAGGGTGTTCGAGCAGGGCGCGTACGCGGATCTGGCGCTGCGCGCTGAGGCGCGAGAGCTCGACGCGCGCGACCGGGCGCTGGCGATGCGGCTGGCATACGGGGCTGTGCAGCGCAAGCGCACCCTGGACTATCTGATCGAACGGCTTGCCGAGCGGCCGCTGAAGCGACTGGATGCGCCCGTGCTGGCGGCGCTGCGACTGGGGCTCTACGAGCTGCTGTATCTTGGTGGTGCTCCCGACCATGCGGTGGTGGCGGACGCGGTCGAGCTGGCGAAGAGCGGTGGAGGCGCAATGGGTGGCCGCGCCCTGTCTGGCGGTGGCTCACAGGCCGGCAGTGGCGGCCATGGCCTGGTCAACGCGGTGCTGCGCCGTGCCACCAGAGAGGGCAAGGCGCTGCTGGCGGCGCTCGACGACAGCACGCCCGAGGCCGCGGCGCTGAAGCACTCCCACCCGGAGTGGGTCGCGCGGCTGTGGTGGGAGCAGCTGGGCTCCGAGGATGCCCGCGCGCTTCTGGCGTTTGACAACGAGCCGGCGGAGCTGGCGCTGCGCGTCAACACGCTGGTCGCCGAGCCGGCCAGCATCGCGGAGCAGCTGAGGGCGGGTCCCCGCCCGGCGGGCGTCCACGGCGACCCGCGCATCCCCGAGGCGCTCGTGCTGGAGGGCCCGTGGGATGTGCACGGCTCGCCGCAGTGGCGCGCCGGCGCGGTGCTGGCGCAGTCGCGGGGAGCGATGTTGCCGGCGCGCGCGCTGGCCCCCCAGCCGGGCGAGCGGGTGCTCGACCTGTGCGCCGCGCCCGGCGGCAAGAGCACGCATCTGGCGGCGCTGATGGGTGGCAGCGGTGAGGTGGTGGCGGTCGAGCGCAACCGCCGCCGTGCCGCGGAGCTGCAACGGACCGCGGAACGTCTGCGGGCGCAGGGTTGCGTGCGTGTGGTGCTCGGCGATGCGGCGCAGCCGCTGTGCGAGGAGGCGCCGTTCGACCGTGTGCTGGTGGACCCGCCGTGCTCGGGGCTGGGCACGCTGCAGGCCCGCGCCGACCTGCGCTGGCGGGTCGCGGCCGGGGATCTGGCGCAGCTCGCGCAGACGCAGGCGGCGATCCTTGCAGCGGGGGCTGCAGTGGTGCGTCCGGGCGGTGTGCTGGTCTACTCTACGTGCACGATCTCCCAGACAGAGAACCAGAGCCAGATCCTCGCCTTCCTGGAATCCAACACCGGCTTCTCCCTGGATGACGAGGTGTTGACGCTGCCCCACCGCGACCACACCGCCGGCTTCTTCGTCGCGCGGCTGCGGCGTCAGTGAGCGAGTGATGGCCAGCGAGCGCGACCAGACGGCCCCGCCCGATCTCGGCCCGCTGTGTCCGCACTGCTCGGAGCCGTGGCTGCGCCCCACC
>JBEKYV010000233.1:0-5969 GCA_049510515.1 Solirubrobacteraceae bacterium
ACCGCCCCGCCGCTCACCGGCCCGCTCGCGGCGCGTGCGTCGCGGGCCCACCCCGGCAGCTTCCAGCTCAGCGGCGTGCCGGCGGCGAGGGTGTCGTGCCAGGTGAGCGTCTCGCCACGCCGCGTGGAGCGCTCGGAGAAGGAGATCACACCGTGGTCGGTGGGCGCGGCGCTCACCGTTATGTGCTGCCCCTGCCCCAACCACGCGGGGCTGGCACCTGCGAGCAGCTGCACGCCGCCAGCGGGCGTATCCGCCACCAGCATGTCGCGCAGCAGCGCCACGTATTCGGCGGCGAACGTGCCGTGCGGGGCGAGGTTGGTGCCCGACAGCCGCCTGCCGTAGGGCGCGACACCGGTCTCCCAACCCTCGTCGGTCGCGGTCGTGTGCGCGAGCTCGGCGTACAGCCCCGCCACCGCGTCGGCGGCTTCGCCGCGGGCCAGCTCGGCCTGGAAGATCCGGAAGCCCAGGTAATCGTGCAGCTCGCCGCCGTTCAGGTAGGTGGGCAGGCCCTCGGCCATGTGTATGCGTGCCCACCGCAGCGTGGCAGCGACGGCGGGCGAGCGGGCGCCGAGCACCTGCACGGGGTACGCCGCCCAGTAGTTGCCCCAGTCCTGGCCGCCCTTCGCGTCGAGCACCGGGGGGATGTGGCCTTCGCGGGCCACGGCGGCGGCGATCGCGTGGTCGAGCGCGGCCTCGAAGCGCTGGTCGACGGCGGTCCATGCGGTCGCGTCGGCGCTCGCTTCGGCCGGCGTGGCAGCGGCACTCTGTCCGGCCGGGGCGGCGCTCGCGTCCCCCGCCTGCCCGGCCAGCGTCGCGGCGGCGATTGCCGAGCGCAGCCCTGCCGCCGCCCACAGGTCGTCGCCGGTGATGTGACCGTACGCCAGCTCGTTGTCGTGCGGGTTGCTCGCGGGCAGCAGCCCCAGCGGATCTCCCGCCGTGGCCATCGACAGCCAGCCGATCGCGGCCCCCATCCGCCCGAGCTGGGCGGCCGCATACCCCGGTTCTCCCGCCAGCTCGGCGTGCTGGGCTAGCGCCCACAGCGCCTGCCCCCACTCGTCGTACTGCCCCGGCTGGCTGACGAACAGGCCGTCGGGCTGCTGGAAGGTGTCGATGAAGCTGAGGTTCTGCGCGGCCGCCGCGTGCAAACCGGCGAGGTCGAGCGCCTGCGTCTCGATCGCCGCGTCGCGCACCCAGAAGGAGCGGTACTGCAGGCGGTTGGGGCACTGCTCCCAGCCGGTGGGCGTCTGGATGCGCGAGTCGAGCATCTCAACGATCGCCGCCTCATACGTGGCGTTCACCTTCGCCTCGGGCACGGCGATCCGCATCATCCCCGCCTCCTGCCCAGCCCACAGCGAGCGCAGGGCCGTGCGGGCCGCACCAAGCGGCGGGGCATCGAGCGAGCGGACGGCGGCGGCGGCGCTGGCTGGCGACGGTTCGAGCGGGAGCTGCCAGGTGAAGCTGGCGCCGCGGTGGGGCCCGAGGCGGACGCCGAAGACGCGCCCGTGATCGACGATCGGCGCGTTTGGCCCCGGGGTTGCAAACGGGCGGCCGGGTGCGTTGGTGGGGCCGCGCGCCAGCAGCATCTGCACCTGGGCTCGTTGGGCTTGCGCGGAGCCGTTGACCGCGCGCACAGTCTCGTACGTCACCGGCCGGCCCGCCACCGGGACGGCGAACAGCGTCACCGTGTAGCGCACCCCCCCGTCGGCGAGCGTGCTCGACAGCAGCGGCACCCCCGGCTTTGGCAGGGTCCGCGTCGGCTGGTTCCATGCTTGGAGGTGCCTACCGAAGCGCAGCTCGTACTCGGCCCAGCCGGTGTACAGGTCGCCCTCGGGCGTCACCTCGGCGCCGGCCGCCATCCCCGGGACGGCGAGCTGGTCGGTCGGAGCGGCGAGGTAGCCGGTGGTGGGCAGGCGGTAGTTAGTGGCCGATGAGAGCAATTCGGTGGTCGTGCCGGCTCCAGCACCTGCCGCGCTGCTCGGCGCAGCGCCGGGCACGACCAGCGCTCCAAGCGCAGCCAGTACGGCGATGGCCACTGCGTTCGGAAGTCTCTTCACCGGCTCAGCGTATTTGCCCCCCATGCCCTACGCGATGCCCTACAATGTGGTCATGCATAAGACCAGCGTGTATCTCGACGACGAGCTGACCGAGCGGCTGGCGCGGCTCGCGCGCGAAGAGGGAACCTCGCAGGCGGAGATCCTGCGCGAGGCCGTGGCGGCCTACCAGCCCAAGCCATCGCCGGATCGCAATTTCGCGCTGTCCGGCTCCGGCTTTCGTCGAATCGATGATGACCCGCGCTCGATCTCAGAAATACCCGACGAGGAGCTGTTCGAGGGCTTCGGGGAGTGACGCTCATCCTCGACGCCGCTCCCGTGGTGGCGCTCGCCGATCATGGCGACCCACGGAGAGCGGAGATTCTCGAGATTATGCAGGGTGAGCCGGGCCCGCTGGTCATGCCGGCACCAGTAACGGCCGAGGTCGATTACCTCCTCGGCCGTCGCTACGTTCGCCCCGCCCGCGTGGCCTTCCTGCAAGATCTGGCCGCGGGAAGGTACACCGTAGCCTGCTTGGAGCGCGAGGACTACGCGACGGTCGGCGCGCTGGAGTCCCGCTATGCCGACCTTGAGCTGGGACTCGCCGACTGCGCGACCGTCGTGCTCGCCAGCCGTTACGACATCACGCGGATCGTCACCTTCGACGAACGGCACTTCCGCGCCGTGACGCCGCTGCAGGGGGGAGCATTCACGCTCCTGCCGGCTGACCGCTGATCACGTCCCGTCGGCGCCAGCTACGGCCGCGCCCGTCAGCGCCACCACAGCAACCCCCGCAGCGAAGCTGCTCATCCGGAAAACCGGTACCCCACGCCCGGGTCGGTGAGGATGTAGCGGGGGCGAGCGCCGGGCGGCTCGATCTTGCCCCGCAGCCGAGCGATGTGGGTGCGCAAAGCCTGCATATCGTCGACGTAGCCTGGGCCCCACACCTCCGCGAGCAGCGCCTTGTGGGTCATCAAACGGCCGCGGTTCTGCGCCAGCACGCGCAGCAGCTCGAACTCGATCGGGGTGAGGTGCACCGGCTCGCCGTCGCGGCGGACGGCGTGCGCTGCGAGGTCGATCTCCAGGCCCTCCGCGACGATCGCCGGCTCGTCCTCGCCGGCCGCCCTTTCGCTGCGGCGCAGCGCCGCGCGCAGGCGGGCGACCAGCTCGCGCGTACCGAACGGCTTGGTGATGTAGTCATCGGCGCCCGCCTCCAAAGCGCGCACCTTCTGCTCCTCCTCGCCGACGGCGGAGAGCACGAGGATCGGCATCTCGCTCCACTCGCGCAGGCTGCGCGTCACCTCCACGCCGTCGCCGCCGGGCAGCACGAGATCGATGATCGCCGCGCGCGGGGCCTTCACCGCCGCGAGGTCCAGCGCCTCGGGGGCGCTCTGGGCGGCGATCACCTCGAAGCCTGCCTCGCGCAGGACTACGCGCAGGGCCCGCAGGATCTGCAACTCGTCGTCGACGACCAGCACCCGCGGCCTCGCCGCCGATGCCTCAACCTCCATCCGCCTCCGTCCCTCGTGCGGCCGGCGCCGCCGTTCCTGACATCCGGGGCGCCTCTGCCGCCGCCGACGCCCGGGACGCCGCTGCGGCCTCCGTCCCCCGTGCCGCCACGGCCGCGACCGCCTCCGGGCCGCCCCGCTCCAAAGGCAGCTCGAACACGAACGTGGCGCCCTGGCCCGGCAGCGACTCGACGTGCAGCGTCCCCCCGTTGGCTTCGATGAAGCCGCGCGCGATCGCCAGGCCGAGGCCCGAGCCGCGGCGCCCGCCGCGCGCCGTGCCTGCCGAGTAGAACGGCTCGAACACGCGCTCCAGCTGGGCCGGCGGGATGCCCGGGCCGCGATCGACCACACGCACGATCAGGCGGTCGCCCTCGCCCGCCATCGTCCGCACGACGCGGGCCCGCACCGACACGGGGTGCCCGCCGGAGTGCCGCCGCGCGTTCTCCAGCACGTTCACGAACGCCCGCTCCAGCTGCGTGGAGTCGGCGCGCACCAGCGGCAGGTCGCGGTCGATCGTGACGTGGAACTCTTCGTGCGGGGGTTGAGAGGGGGAGGAGGGGGGGGTGTTGCTGTGGTTGGAGGACGGGGGCGGCGCGATGTCCTCCAGCGCCATCCCGAGGATCTCCTCGACCGACAGCCACTCCCGCCGCGGCTCGGCGGCGCCCGCCTCGAGCTTTGAGAGGTCCAGCAGGTTGTCCACCAGGCGCGAGAGTCTGCGGGTCTCCGCCAGGATCGCATTCGCCAGCTCCTCGCGCTCGGGCGCGGAGACCCCCGGCAGCGCGATCGCCTCCGCCGCCGTGGAGATCGCAGTCAGGGGGCTGCGCAGGTCGTGCGACACCGCCCGCAGCAGGGCAGTCTTGACGACGTCCGCCTGACGCAGCGCCGCCGTCTCGACCACGCCGCCCTGCAGCGTTTCGCGCTCCAATGCAGCGCTCAGCAGCGCCTCCAGCGCCGGCACCACGCGCTCCTGCAGGCGGTAGAGGCTGCGCTCGGAGCTGTCGGCGCCCACGACGACCGTGCCCAGGCGACGGTCGCCCTCGCGCAAGGGGAACGCCACGCTGCGAGGGTCGGCCTCCACGGCCTCCATCACGATCGCCGCCGACTGCAGCTCCAGCGCCTGCGCCATCCGCGCCGCCGCCGTCGGCAGCACCTGCGCGAGGTTCTCGCCCTTCAGCAGCAGCCTTGCCATCTCCAGCACGAGGCTCGCCTCGCGGCGGCGCTCCAGGGCCTCCTGGCGCGAGCGCGAGTTGGGTACAGGGACGATGCCGAGCTTGCGCGACATATGTGGGTCCCAGCGTAGATGAAAGGCCGGGCGGCGGACCAACTCGACCAACTGCACCCCCAACCACCCCACCCGGCGATCCCACGCGGGGAATCACCCGAGCCCCCCGGCGCCCTCCTTACGCAACCACCCGCGGCGGGTCGCCGGCGACACGGGCGGCGTGAAACTCCGTCACCCACTCGCGGGGCACGAACGTCGGCCGGTCGCGCGCACGCAGCAGCCGATCGGCCAGCCGCACGAGCGTGGCAGCGAACAGCGGCGCAAAACCACGATGGGCGGGAGGACGTGCCAACACGTCAGAGCCGTCGGGAAAGACAAGCGCGATCGGGCGATGTTCGTCGATGGCGCGCGCGATCAGCTTCGAGGTGTCCGCCGAGTCGGCTGGGATCAGCACGGTTCCGTCGGGGTAGCGCCCGTCGTTGGCGGGATCGGTCGCGATCCGCGTCAGCAACTCGCCAGCGGCGTCAGTCGCGGGAGTGTTGGAGCTGCGGGCTAGGTTCTCCATGCCTGAACGATCGCCTCCCAATGGGTTTTCAAATGCTCTATCGCAGCAGCAATCGCCGCGTTGGTCGGCCCGGGATGGAACGCCTCCGCAGGCTGCTTGCCGTCTATGGCAGTGTAACGGTGCATGTGGTGGCTGCCAAGGTGGTTGTCGAACAGACGGACCTCATGCCAGCGATCCTCAACGCGAACGAGCAGCAGCACCGCGTAGCGCTCGATCGGCCGCCCCGAACGGCTGAACCGAACGACCACCCCATCGGCAAGCGCCCACTCGACGCTCTGCTCGTATGGCATCCCGTCAGACTCTCAGACGCTTGGGACGGTACGCTCGGCCGACGGACCGCAGCCATCCCAACCCAGGCGAGCAAAGCCCAAGCCACCCGCCGCTTGAACCGCCTGATCATTGACGCGAACACCCTGCTCTCGGGCATTGCCGGGCACCCGCAGAGCCCGTCGTCGACACTGCTGAACGCCGGCGACCACGAGCTGGTCGTGGCCGCCGACGGGAGCATTCCCGCCGATCAGCTGAAACGCCTGGGCGTAAGCCCTTGCACGCACCTGCGTGTGGTGGAGACGCCTGTGAGTACATCGGCCGGCAGCATCGCGGGCTCGCTGTCGCACCTCGCAGAGGTGAGCTGGGAGGACTTT
>JBEKYV010000234.1:0-5946 GCA_049510515.1 Solirubrobacteraceae bacterium
CCTGGCGCAAAGCGCGCACCTTGTCGGTGACTTTCGCCACGAACTCGTCGTACACCGGCGCCTCCACGTAGGCGCGCTCGATCGAGATGCAGGTCTGGCCGGAGTTCTGCATCGAGTAGTAGGTGGCCACGTTGGCGGCACGCTCGAGGTCGGCGTCGGCGAGCACGATCATCGGGTCCTTGCCGCCCAGCTCCAGCGAGCAGGGGATCAGCCGCTCGGCGGCCGCCTGCGCGACCTTGCGCCCGGTGCGGGTGGAGCCGGTGAACATGATCATGTCGACCTCGTCGATCAGCGCGCGGCCGGTGTCGCCGCGGCCGGTGGCGACCTGGAAGACGTCGGCGGGCACGCCGCACTCGGTGAAGCCCTCGGCGAGCAGCATCGAGGTGAGCGGGGTGACCTCGGAGGGCTTGAGGATCACCGAGTTACCGGCGGCGAGCGCGGGGATGCAGTCGCCGAAGGAGTTGACCAGCGGGTAGTTCCACGGACCGATCACGCCGATCAGCCCGAGCGGGCGGTAGCGCAGGATCAGCTTCTTGCCCTTCACCAGCACCGAGCTGGAGTGCACGCGCTCGTCGGCAAGGTACTTCTCGGCGTTCTTCGCCCAGAAGCCGAACGCGGCGCCGCCGTAGGAGATCTCCGCCAGCTGCGCGTCCTCGTAGGTCTTGCCGGTCTCCGAGACGATCGTGTCGATGATCCGCTCGGAGTTGTCCATCACCCACTTCTGCATCCGCCGCAGCACGCGCCCGCGACCCTCGAAGCCGTACGCCTCCCAGGTGGGCTGCGCCAGACGCCCGCGCTTGGCAAGCTCCGCCACCGCCGCCGCGTCGAGGTCGGGGACGGTCGTGACGATCTCCCCCGTGGCCGGGTTTTCGACGGGGATCTCCGTGCCCGCCGGGGCTGCGACCGCCGCTCCGTTGGCGGCGCCGTTGTGGATCTCGATTGCGTGCTCCTCGACAGTCGCCATTGCGGGACCTCCCATGCTGGTTTGCGCTCAAGTAAGAGGCTACACCTCGCGCGGGGTCGTGTCTGGCTCTGGAGCCAATTTCTTTGTTCCGGGCAGTGCATGCACTGCCCGGCCGGCCGCGCATGCGCGGCCGGAGCAACGCCGCATGCGGCGTTGCTTACGAGAGCTCGATCGAGGCGATGCCCACCGGCTCGATCGGGCGATCGGAGCCATCGGTCGCGACGCCCTCGAGGCGATCCACCACGTCCATGCCGTCGGTGACCTCGCCGAACACGGTGTGCTTGCCGTCCAGCCACGAGGCCTTCTTCGCGGTCACGATGAAGAACTGCGAGCCGTTGGTGTTGGGGCCGGCGTTGGCCATCGCCAGCGCCCCGCGCACCACCTTGTGGGGGTTGATCTCGTCCTCGAAGGTGTACCCGGGGCCGCCAGTGCCGGTGCCCTGCGGGCAGCCGCCCTGGATCATGAAGTCCTTGATGATCCGGTGGAAGTTCAGCCCGTCGTAGAAGCCGTCGGCGGCCAGCTTGCGGAAGTTCTCAACCGTTTTCGGGGCGTCCTCGTCGAACAGCTCAAAGACGATCGTGCCCTCTGTGGTTTGCATCGTTGCGGTAGACATCTCCGGCTCTCCTCTTCGCATTCGCGGGTGAAGCCGCGCACGATAGCGAGGCCGCCGCACGACCCGCGATCAGCGTCGGCGCTGGCGCCGACGTCATCGTTCAGAGTTCAACGGACAACCACCGCCAGGCGCGTCGTGAGCTTGACGCCATGACCTTGGATGAACGTGAGCTTCACAACGACTCGTCCAGAGCGCAGATGGCGGTGGCCGCTCACGCGTGCGCTTTTGGGCAGTGGGAGCTTGATGGTCACGGTACCGGCCGCCTTCGTCGACCGCGACTTCCTCCCGAAACCTTTGGCGGACGCGACGAGCCGACCAGCGGACGGCACGCTCACCATCATCGTCAGCGTCCGCCCGCGGATCCGATGGCGTAGAACCTTTATGACCGGTCGACATCCGGGAACCGTTATTTGCGGGCTTTCTTTGACAGCTAGACCGTTGTAGGCCACGATCGTCGTGACCATGCGCAGGTCTTCTCCACAGAGCTTGCCGGCCGTGGTCAAGAGCGAGCCCGGGCCTTGCGGCAGGTGCAGCTGGAAGCTGGGAATTGGCGCCTCGGGGACGTCGGGGAAGGTGGCGCTTGCGACGCCGTCTTTGTCTATGAAGGTGTCGCCGCGAACTTCTACGATCACGCCATAGCCCTGCAGGACGAACACGAGTTCGGGGAACTTGGCGTTTCCGTTGCTGACGAGGTAGGCGGGTCCGACGAGTGGCACTGGCAGTGCCGAGGTAACCGTTTCAACTGTCCCAACAGTGGAGCCGGGCGGGCAGCCCGCGGGGTTGGCTTCGAAGACTTTGGCGGGACAGGCGTTGCGCAGCGTGGTTATTCGTGCCGGCAGCTGTTTGGGCAGTTCGACCTTGACGTAGTGGGCGTTGGCCTCGTGTGTGTAGCCCTCGACAATCGTTGTGTTCATGCCGATGCCGTCGATTCTCGACGGCTTGCCCACAACCGATGCTGTCAGTTTGGGCCCGAACGGCAGAGCCGAACAGTTGACGGACTGAAACGAGGTGGAGAGGGCCGCCGCGGTGTTCTGTGTACTGGTCGCAACGCCATCGATCGCCAAGCGCGCGCAGCTGGTCGAGTTGAACGTGAATTCCGGCCGGTTGATGTTGACGGTGAGCGACCTTATCTGCAGGGGCATGCCCTCAAGCAGGCTGGGTATGGCGAAGGCGCCGGCTGGATCCGTAGCGATCGTTATTTGCCCGGTCGACCGGCCCACGCCGATGGCGGCCCGGACCACGACCGGGCGTCCCTGTGCGCCAAGATCGAAGGGTCCTATTGCAGCTGGCACCACGATCGACAGGCCGAACGGTCCACCGCCATACGGGCCGGTGAAATACACCTTTGCACCTGTGATCGTGAGTGGGGTGGGACCGACACCGACTGAGAGGGTCGCTTCACCAACCAGGCTCGCCTGGCCGCAGGTGCCGAGTGACGCCTGTGGTTCCGGGCACATCTGCACGCTGCCAACCATCGCCAGCATACCCGTTGGCAGTGTGACCGAGACGCTCTTCAGTTCCTGTTCGCCGTCCGCTCGCGCGAGGCTGAACGTGAGCGGGCTGTACGCGCCGGCTTCGGGGTTGGTGGGCTGGGCCGCAAAGGCCGGGTTGAACGCGTTGGCGCAGTTTTCGCTGGTCTGGAATTCGGCGGTCGCGGTTGCCGGCGGTGCGCTGTTCCACGGCGTCAGCGACGCGCCAATCGTTTGAGTTGCACACGTCGTGGGCGTCGCCAGGATCGCCTGGGCGCCGCCATCGAATTCAAGCGTCACATCTTCCATCGGCAACTGCGGCACAAATGACTGCTTTGTGCTGGGGTCAGGGCCGAGCCGCATCGAGAGCTGGCCGGTTTCCGAGGCCGCCACTTCGACAGGGAGCTTCAGTACGACCCCTTCGCCTTCGGCCACTATGTAGAAAGCCAGTAGCGACCCGAAGGAGTTGACGCCGCCGCCAGCTAGATTGCCCTGCTGAGCTAGATAGATACCGCCGGTCAGTTCGTCGCCGAGACCCAGCTCATCGATCTTGACCGTCCCGATCTTGGAGGCAGCAGAGCAGTGGCCCGGTTCGGCAGAGCCCAGATCGACACCTTCGGGGCCTTCCAGGGGACAGCCCACAACACCGCTCGCGCTGGACAGGTTCAGTGCCATCCCCGGGGGTAGCGTGACCAGAGCTTCCCGAAGGCCCGCCTCGGCGAGCTCCGCGGGGCTTTCGCTCTGCGGCAGATGCACTTTGATCGTCAACCCCGTGGGGCTGTCGGCCACCGAGCTGACTGCCTGCACGCTCAGCGTAGGGCTGAAATCCAGCGCCTGGCATTCGGTCAACGCGGATGGGCCGCCCAGTAGCGGATCTGATGCGGTGGCAGTGAACGCTTCGGGTTCCTGCCAGGAGCTGGCACGCAGGAGCACCACGGGAGAGGTCAGACACTGCGTCGGGAGATCGATGAGCGCCTTGGAGGCGATGCCGGCTGGGCAGGTGCTGTGACTCTCGACGCACGTGCCGCGCCGTGTATCGTGGGATGAATCGGCCGGCACACCCCAGAGCGTCAGCGTGCCGCCGAGCACGTGCACGACCTGAGGTATGTCTTTCAGGGTGGCGCTCAACCCATAATCGCCGCCGACACGAATCGTTGGACTTAGGTACACAGGGGTCCCCGCCACCTGTATACCGAACAGCGCCGGTGAGCCCGGCGGCGGCGTCAGGTCATAAATCGGGGATTCCACAGTCTGGGGGGTGCTCGGCGTCGCAGACGTGGTGTATTCGATGGCAACCACCCCCACAGCCGACGCGTTTGGGCAGCCGTCTTCTTCTGTGGTGAAGTTAACCGTCGTGAATTCCGGCGACCCGCACCGGGTCGCCGCCATGGGGTTGACAATGACACCGGCCGGGAACTCGGTCACGAGTTCCTTCAGATCTCCGCCTTCCGCCACAAGTTCTCCTTCGGCGTTGACGGTCGTCTTGAGCTTGTAGGCGGTGGTGAGCGCGTACGGGTGAGAGCCCGCCGTCAAGTCGGGGGAGGCGCTTTCACCCACGGCGACACTGGAAGAACTGGCGAAGCTCAGGCCTGCGCTCGCCGAGGCGCCCGGAACCATAACCGCACACACGAGCAGGAACAGCACACACACGAAGACAGCACGGGTCGGTGGTTTGAAGCTCATCGGTGGTCCTCCCAGACGCTTGGTCTCGCTCGCTTGATGATCATGCCGCCGTCTGCTGCTCGGCCGTGGGCAGCGCAAAACGCGCGCGGTACTCCGCTGGACCCACGCCCAGCACTCGCAAGAAGGCACGCCGAAAGGTCTCAGGGCTGCCGAGTCCCACTTGCTCGGCGGCCGCTTGCACTGGAACGCCGCGCTCGAGCAGATCCCGGGCGGCCTCCACGCGCACACGTTCGACGTAGCGAGTCGGCGTCATACCCGTCATCCGAACGAACATGCGTCCCAGGTGCCGCTCGGACATCGCCGCCCGGTCCGCCAGCCCGGCGAGCCGGTGGTCGCCCGCGGGGTCGGCCACGACCGCGTCGAGCACGGGGCGCAGCGGCGAGCTCTCCGGCATCGGATATGCAAGACGCTCGGAGAATTGCGACTGGCCGCCCTGGCGCTGAACGAACACGACCAGCCATCGCGCCACTCGGCGTGCCACCTCGACGCCGTGATCTTCCTCGACCAGGGCCAGCGCAAGATCGATCCCCGCCGTGATGCCCGCCGACGTCACCACCCGGCCTTCCCGTACGAAGATCCGATCCGGTTCGACCCGCACCGCCGGGAACTCCCTCGCAAGCTCGCCGCACATACCCCAATGCGTGGTGGCGCACCTGCCGTCGAGCACTCCCGCGGCGGCCAGGACGAACGCACCCGTGCACACTGAGACGGCCCGTCTCGAGACGGCCTCCAAACGGCGTACCTCTGCGACCATGCGCTGATCGCCCATCGCCTCCCGGTAAGTCCCACCGCCCGCGATGAGCAACGTGTCAAGCCGCCCGGCGAGCTCCTCGAGCGCACAGTCGACGCGTATCGTAAGACCCGCCTCCGAGCGTACGTCCTCGCCATCCGGGGAGGCGACCACCAAGTCATATGCGATGTCGCCGACCACCCTGGTGACGCCCGCCAGCACATCGGCGGGCCCAGCCACATCGAGCAGCTGTATGCCCGGGTAGACGACAAGCACCACTTGACGCGATGTGCGCATCGGCCCATTATCGGGTCGCCAGCCCTTGGCGACAAGGACTAATACCCCTCGGTTCTGGACTTGGTGGTGCGCCTAGTAGTGCTTTGGCGGGTTGCAGGAGTTCGGGTGTGGGGCGGCGAACTTGGTTGTCGTGGTTGGCGCCGTTGCAATAGTCGAGGCTGATGAGGAGCTTGTTGGTGTCGCCCCGGAG
>JBEKYV010000235.1:0-5944 GCA_049510515.1 Solirubrobacteraceae bacterium
CGTCGCTGCTCGACGCGATGTGGGCGAGGGTGAAGGGCGCAACCGAGAGCGAAGGTTGTGCAAACTGCCATTCCTTCCCGCGTCCCCTCTCGCCCGACGGTGTAGACGATGCGTGTCACCGAATTGGGGATGCCACTGCGCTCCACGGCCCCGACACGCACCGCCACCGCTCCTGCCGGGTGCCTCGCCTCCATGAGTGCGCGGCGCTCCTCAGGCGTAGCGACGATCGCGCCGCCGAGCGCGTACTCAACAATGTAGCCCTTCAAAACCGTCCAGGCTGCTACGTCCATTTGGGCAGCCGGCGACAGGCTGGTCCGCTCGCCCGCAACCATCGTGGAGAGAACAGCTTGCGCTCGGGCTTCAATCTCACTCATCCACCCGTTGTTGCATGTTGCACAAACAACTCGAACGGTGTAGGAGGCCACATCTCCGGCTGCCCACCGCTGTGTCTCCGTAGCACCGCCGGAGGTGCGCCGGGTTCGCTCGGAGGTAACCTCGGGACCCACGATGTCGGTGGTCAGGATAGTCACGAGCCACCGAGGGAAGACGTGCTCTCTGGTCAGCCTACCGGCACCACAGAAGATGCAGCCCTCGGCTTCACGACCCGCCGCCACGATCGAGGTCATCCGATTCCCCACCCTTGACTCAGCCAATCTCACCACCGTCCCCTGACACACCGGCCTTCTCTCCACTCCGCAGATCGGACATCGTGCAGAGCGCGGGATCCTCGGCTGCTTGGCTATCGCTTGGGGATCGAACTCCAGCCCGTCCTATGTGTCCGATTGGCGCCCGCGTCGCGCCACGAGAAGCTCCGCGCCGCCGCTTCGGTTGCGCACCGATCAAAGCGTGGCGCCAGACCACGAGACTGCGCTCGCATGATCACAGAGTTGCGGCCAGGAGAAGCGCGTGCGCATCGATGGCGGCGGCAAACGTCGCGAAGTCCACTGACCCCGGCGGCGAATTGATACGGGTCGGGGTTTCCCGGGTCGCGAGCAGCAGACACGTGGCATTGTACTTCCGCTCAAGCATAAGTCGTTCGCAGAGGATCTCGTAGCGCTTGGCGTACGACGCGTACTCGCCGCTCTGTTTGAAGATGGGATCGACCTCGAAGTAGGGCTCGGCCGCTTGGACTGGCCGGTGAACCGCCTCGCAATCCTCGAGGAGCATCAGATATCCGAGAAAGGGCGGCGGCCACTTGCCGAAGCGCCCCTGCCGGTACGCTGTCCACATATCCTCGGCGTTACCGATCGCCTCCTCCGTGCGGTTGTTGTAGTTGTTGCCGAACGAGGGCCCCACCTGCGACTTCAACTCCACCGCCATAACCAGGCGTCGTGGGGACCCAGTCACAACAATCAGGTCCCACATCTTCTCTGGGCGGTAGTAGCCGGGCAGTTCCAGCCCTGTTCTGGTTTTGACGTCGAACTCGGTTAGGCCGGCGTCGACGAGGATATCGGTGATCAGCAGCTCTAGGGCCCCCATCTGGGTCCCCCCAGTCACCGCTCCGCGCGATCCCGTGTCCACGGTTCCGCCCTCAAGCTGCTTCTGCTGTTGCCGGTCGCGGGCATCCCAGAACGACTGAACCGCGACCTGTAGCCGGCCCTCCAGATCGTGGATCATCCGGCGAATGGAACGTGGCTGATGCGATAGGCATCAATGGCGGCCGTCGTCGCCCCTTCGCGATCGCGGGCTCGGAACGCCTCGCGCAGCCGCTCGGTCACCGACGGCGGGATCGTTTTGGGTTCGGGCACTCTGATCCTGCGCAGATACTGCGCTTGAAAACGGAGAGTTCCCCCACGCATCTTTACGCAGTAGCTGGCCACGAACATCTCGGCGATCTTGGACAGCAGGAGGCCGCCGAGAACCTCAAGGTCCCAGGTATCCGAGGTGACGTGATACAGGTTGTGATGCGGGTAGGTCATCCCTCGGTCGAGGACGGGATGCGCCTGAAGCTTCATATCGGGGAAGTACAGCTTGTCCCGCGTCAGCAGTGAATGAGTAACTCGATCGATCGTGCGGTACCAGCCCACCTGATTGCGTCCGGCGATGTTGCGCCGCTTCAGTTGATGCGCGTGGGCGTTCAGGTACTCCGCCAGCTTGGGGAAGGCAGCGAGGTCCACCAGCTCATCTTCCGGCCCCCAGGGATCGACCAGGCTGTGGCCGGACCATTTGACAGTGCCGTCGCGCGTATCGAAAGCCATCGCCAGCGGGAGAAGGCGCGAGTCTTCAGCCACGGAACGATCCGTTACGACGAATACCCCGTCCGCGCCGGTGGCAACACCGATGCCCACCCTCGTTCCAGTGACGGCGTCCTCAAGAGGGCGAAACCTGGCTTCGAGGTCCTTCAAGAGGTCGAGCGCCTCCGGCTCTGCCCAGGGCCACGGCGTGTCGCCCCCATACCACCCCGACAGCTTTGCGGCTCGGAATCCGTGCAGCACCTCCCGGCGCTTCCCTGCTAACTCGATCACGGCGTCGGCCAAGCTCCCGTCGGGGATCGGCCCTGCGGCCTGTCCCGCGGAGGCGACGAGGGCTGGACCTTGCTCGCCGCGGCGCATGATGGTGACCGCCGGGTAGGCCGCGACGGCGTCCTCAAAGGTGAGGGCGTCGTGCATCTCTATGACCGCTTCAATGCTCGCGTGCATCGCCACATACTTGCGTAGCGCTGCCCCATAGGCCGCTCGCATCCATCGATCGGCACAGATGAAGCCTAACCTGCCGCCTGGCTTGAGTTGGCGGATGGCCGCCTCAATGAACCCGACGTAGATGTCGCAGCGGCCCACCATCGTCGGGCACACCGCCTGGTATCTGAGGAACATTCCGGGGTCAAGGTCGTCGTACCGGATGTACGGGGGGTTGCCGACGACCACGTCAGCCGGCGCTGCCTCTGGGCTGAGGAGATAGTCGACCTCGCAGACCCACCGATGAGCTGCCCGATCGGCGTCACGCCGAGAGAAGCCCTCGGCAATCAACTGCTCCACGACGAGCTGGCGAGCATAGTCGGCAGCGTCGCTGTCGATCTCGTAGGCACGGATGGCTGCTCGCGCATCCTCCAGCGTCCGGCTGTGGCGCCGCATGGACGCGGCCAGTCTGCGGACCATCGGCCCGAGAAAGGCGCCTTCACCCGCTGCCGGCTCGACCGCCTGCAACGAGGCGAGGTCGGCAGTGGGCCGATAGCCGACAAAGTCCAGGATGAGGTCGACCACCCAGGGCCTCGTGTACACGACACCCTTCTCCGCGGGCTTGGTGGGCAGACGGAGCTGGATGGTCACCCTCCGTGGCCTCGCAGCTCCGCCAGGGGCAGTCCCGTCTCTCTGAGCCGCCACCAGAGCCAGCCGTTCTCCCCTGCGCTGCGGGTTACTGCTCTCGCCGCCGTTGACGGGCTGCGGTAAACATGCCCATTCACCTCAATCCCGCCAGCAACGACCCGGCCGGTGATCGCCCGCTCAGGGCGTAACCGGGCAGCGTGAAAGAGCACAGTTCCGACGGGCAGCCGGCCCTCGGCGATCAACTGGGGAAGAAGGCGGCCTGCCATGAGACACGAGATTATAGATGAAGAAAGCAAACACGCGTTCGCGCCTCGCCAACTTTCAGCCGACTGGTCGGCGCCTGGCTGCACCACCTGGTGCCAAGCTGGGCCTGCCGGGCCGGGCACCTCGAAGAAGGAGGGTCTTGAAGTAGGCGAGGGACGTGCCATCAGGGCTATGGGGTGTCGAGGTGCCGGGGGGCACGTGCCTGGCCATGGGTGTGGCGTCCATCGAAGGCGAAGGGTGGTCAGGTGGCCGGAGTATCGATCCTGAAGCGAGCAGGGGCATTGTTCATTGACCTGACCACGGGGCGCTGGTCGAAAAGCCACGTGTAGAAGCCGCGCATCGCGTTGGAGTACGCCGCGATGTCCGCGCCCAGGACGGGCCCATCGCGAGGGCCGAAGCCGGACAGGTACGCGTGGGCCTGAGGGCTCCAGTTGTCCCACTCGAGGAGGCGAGGGCTGGAAAGCTTGATCGCGTGGCGGGCGGTGCCGGCGCCCATGGTGAGAGTCTGGACGACAGCGGGCAGGCTGTAATGGAGAAGGTAGTTGCGCAAGTCGCCCAGGAAAGCCGCCTCGTCGGTGGCGATGACGCTCGCCTTGTGGGCTTCGTACTCGGCGGCTAGCGTGGGCGCATCGGGTCGGTAGTACTTGATGAGACGCCTCGAGTGGTCGATGAGGGTGCCCATGCTTGCGAGCTGGTTGTGCAGCCGCTGGTCAAGCTCGGGCCAGAATCCGTCGGCCTGCCGGTCGTCGTTCATAAGAGTGAGGGCGAGGGTGAGGTCCGCTGCGCGGTTGAGGAGATCGATGAGCTCGGTAGTGTTGCGGGCGAACGTGGTCCAAGAGCGGCCGAGAACATCCCAGCGGTCTGCCCCGGCGCGGGCCCACGCGCCCCAGGCGGAGGCGTCGATCGATCGCGCGTCACCAACCAATGTCGTCCGTCCTCCACAGCGCGGCTAGATTGGGCATGGGATGTGGGTGGAATGGTGCCCGAGTGCTGCAAGTATGGTGCCGCGACACGCGAACTGCTTCGCTCAGGCATGCTCTCCCGGATATGGACACTCCCCTATTGGGACGGCGCCACGAGAGTGATGCGCTCGTCCCTCCCCAGTGCAGCGCTGGCGCGTTGGTTCTGGCGAGCGATCTTTCTGTCGGAGGCCAATGCCTTGACCAGCCTCGCGTAGTCGCCCATCTTGACTTGCCCGAAGAACTCCTTAGACAGTAGCGCCTCTATCCGGCCGAACGGCAAGCTCCCACCTCGCTCGGTCAGGAGTTGTTGCACCCGGGCGCACACGGATCGCTCGACGTCAGCGATGCGGAGTTGCACTGGATCAGCTGGCGCGAGTCCGGGTAGATAGTCGCCCTGCGGAACGGGATACGAGCGGCGAGCGAGGTCACGGTCGACGTGAACTAAGGCATCATTTACGAGCCTGAACCCAGCGGGATGCCCGCTTGCGTGAACGATCCAGTACTTAGTCCGGCCCTCGACATGGTCGCGCACCGCATATGCCGAGACGTATGGATACCTTCCCTGAAGAGCGTGGCGCGCATACACCTGCACAAGCTCGCGGCTGCGATCATCCACAGGTCGCTCCTTAGCCCGAGCAATGGCCCGCCACTCATGACTGCCAAAGAACCGATCCATCGCCTCGGTTAGCGCTAGGGCACGTGATAAGTCAGCGCGAGGTTCGAGCCTATCGGTGAGCATACCACCGATGCGGAAGGCCACAGCGAAGTGAACGATTATGAACAAATCTGTTGGCCCGCGACGCGTGAGCAGCTCGCGGCAGGTGTCCGGAGAGATCGCGGTGAGGCCGATCGGATCGAGGAGAATGAGAGCCGGAGCCTGCCCCATCCGAGCACTGATGGCGGCTACGTTGTCAGCGAAATCCCCGTGGAGGAGCAGCGGCTTCGCTGGTGACCCTCCGACCGCCTCGACCAGTGAGGCAAAGTGCCTGTCGTTATGCTCGACGCAGATGACTTCCATACGTTCGCCGGGATGGGCCGTTTCATAAGCTTCCGCGCGCCTGACGGCAATCACGGGGGAGCCTTCAACTTGGTCTGGCGGCCGCCCGTAGTAGCCGGCTCCGGCGAACGGGTCTACAACGTAGATGCACGGGTGCGTCGAGCCGACCTTGGCGGACCAGGGGACGAGGTAGTACCCAAGCAGTTGATGTTTGATCTCCGACCACGAGCGACGCCTTTCGAAGAAGGTTCGTTCGTGGCGACTGGGCATCGAAGTCGAGAGCGCGGGATGCTAGGCTGGCACGAGCAGGCGGCTCGGCATCTCATCCCAGGTGCGTCCATCAAGGAATCTGCCCCCCGCTTTTGGGGTCCTCCCACCCCACTGCTTGAAGAAGAACGCTGTACCTGTCCGCAAGCACAGGTCCCGAACCGCCTCGACCCATTCCTCGCTGATGGGAC
>JBEKYV010000236.1:0-5941 GCA_049510515.1 Solirubrobacteraceae bacterium
GACGGCAGCGCCTGGGCGAGCTCGAGCGCGAGATCGAGCACCGAGACCTGCCCCCGCTGGGAGACGATCTGGCGCCCGAGCGCAGCGATTCGCAGCGGCAGCCGCACCCCCACACGCAGCAGCTCGCCGAGGTTGGGGCGCAGCAGATCGCCGAGGTCGATGTCGCGGAACGGCTGAGGCGCCTCGCTGGTCGCGACGCGCATCATCTCGTCGGGGCTCACACCGTTGGCGCAGAGCGCCGCGATGAACGCTCCGGCGGAGGTGCCCACGTAGATGTCGAAGTCGTTGACGCTGCTGTTGACGGCCAGCAGGTCGAGCGCGCGCAGCGCCCCCACCTCATACACCCCGCCGGTGAAGCCGCCACCGCCGAGCACCAACGCCGTCTTGCTGGGCCGCCGTCGCGCGCGACGGGTCCGCGCGCGACGAGAGCTTTCCTCCAGCTTGACAACGCTACCCATACCACCCTTTATTCTACCGATGCGTGCCCCGGCCCCGGCTTGCACTGGTACCGATCGTCCTCTGCGCGCTCGTGCTCGCGGGCGCGCTCGTGCCTGGGACGACCGCCACCGCCGACCTGCGGATGACGGCCGCGGTGCGCGCGGCCGTCGCCAAAGCTGAGCACCCCGACCTGCGGGCGATCCCGGGCGTGCCGGCGCCAAACTCCGCCCCCAGGGCGCTGCTCGCCGCCGGCCACCCGGCGCGCGCGGGGGCCAGCGCCACCGCGGCGGGCACCGCGGCGCTGCAACAGCACATGGCGCACGAGCTCGACCTCGCCGGAACGCAGTCGGGGGCGTATGTGTATGACATGACGACCGGCAAGCCGCTGTTTGCCGAGCGCGCCACGCAACGCCACCCGCCGGCGTCGGTGGAGAAGCTGTACACCGCAATCACCGCGCTGGAGCGACTGGGACCGGCGGCGCGGCTGGAAACCACGGTGCTCGGCACCGGCCACCTCGCGCAAGGAGGCGTGTGGGAGGGCGACCTCTACCTGCGCGGCGGCGGCGACCCGACGCTGGGCAGCAGCGCCTTCATCCGCAGCCGCTACGGCGGTGTGGGCACCTCGGTGTCGCAGCTGGCGGCGCAGCTGAAGGGGCAGGGCATCGAGCGCGTCACCGGGAGGGTGTACGGGGACGAGTCCTACTTCGACTCGCTGCGCGGCGAGCCCTCCAGCGGCTACGCGTGGGACCCGTTCCTCGAAGGGGATCTCAGCGCGCTGGCATTCAACCGCGGGGAAACCGGCAAGGAAAAGGGCGCCCACGCGCCGGCGGCATATGCGGCGCGCCAGCTGCGCGCGGCGCTGCGACACGATGGTGTGGCGGTGGAGCGGGGCGGCGGCGCGGCGAGCGCCCCGGCGGGAGCGACGAAGCTGACGGTGGCGCTGTCGCCGACGATCGAGCAGCTGCTCGGCTTGACGCTGCCGCCGTCGGACAACTTCTTCGCCGAGACGCTGCTGAAGGGCCTCGGCGCGCGCTTCGGGGGGGCGGGCCCCAGCACAACCGCAGCCCCCGGCGCCACGACGACCCCCGCGGCGGCGGCCCCGGCACCTGTGACGGGCACCACGGCGGCGGGGGCGAAAGTGGCGCGCGAAACAATCGCCGAGCTGGGGCTGCACCCGACGCTGGTGGACGGGTCGGGGCTCTCCGAAGAAGACAAAACCTCCCCATACGAAGTGGTGACCCTGCTGAACGAGATCGCGCACACCGAACTCGGGACGATCCTGCGCGGGGACCTGGCGGTGGCGGGCCACACGGGGACGCTGGCCGAACGGATGCGCGGCACCGCCGCCGCGGGCCGCTGTCAGGCGAAGACGGGCACGCTCACGGGCGTGTCCAACCTCGCGGGCTACTGCGCGGCGGCCGACGGGGATGAGCTCGCGTTTGCGTTCTTCAACGACGGCATCTCAATTGAAGCGGCGCACACGCTGCAGGACAACATGGCGATCACGCTCGCCGACTACTGATCGTCCCCAAGCAATCGCCGCAGACCGTCCTCGTTGAGCACGGGGATCTGCAGGCGGCGGGCCTTTTCGAGCTTCGAGCCGGCAGACTCACCGGCCACGAGGTAGTGGGTCTTCTTCGACACCGAGGTGGTGACGCGCCCGCCGGCAGCCTGGATCCGTTCGGTCGCGTACTCGCGCGTCCAGTGCGGCAGCGTGCCGGTGAGCACAAGCGTGAGCCCCGCGAACACGCCCTCCGAGGGCGGGGGGCCAGCCTCGGCAAAACGCAGCCCGAGCAGGCGCAGGTCGGCGATCACTTCGCGCATGTGCTGCTCGTCCAGTTGGGCGCGGATCGAGCGAGCCATCTTCTCGCCGATCCCCGGCGTCTGCGAGATCGACTCCTCGGAGGCGCCCAGCAGCGCGTCGATGTCGCGAAAGCGCTGGGCGAGGTTGCGCCCGGTCACCTCCCCCACCTCCTCGATCCCCAAAGCGAACAGCACCCGCGCGAACGGACGCCGCTTGGATTCCTCGATCGCGGACAGCAGGTTGCGCACCGACACCTCGGCGAAGCCCTCCAACTCCAGCAGCTCCGCCTGACGCTCGCCAAGGCGGTAGTAGTCGCCGGGAATCTTGACGAGGCCCTCGTGCTGCAGCAGACGCACCTGCTTCTCGCCCAGCCCCTCGATGTCCATCGCGCCACGCGAGACGAAGTGCTTGAGCAGCTGCCAACCGCGCTCCGGGCAGGCGCGGTTGGGGCAGGTGGTGTAGACCGAGTCGCGCGGCTTCACTGTGCGAGTCCCGCAGAAGGGGCAGCGCGTGGGCGGGCGCGGAAGCGCCGGGCGGCGCTCGTGCTCGACGACGTGCGGCGCGGGGGAGATCACCTGCGGGATCACGTCGCCGGCACGCAGCACGATCACCTCCTCGCCTTCGCGGATGTCCTTGCGGCGCAGGTCCTCCTCGTTGTGCAGCGTGGCCAGCTTGATCGTGACGCCGCCCACGGCGACGGGCGCGAGCATCGCGAAGGGACGCATGTCGCCGAACTTGCCCACGTTCCAGCCGATCCGCTCCAGCCGCGTCACAGCCGTGGTTGGCGGGAACTTCCAAGCAACCGCCCACCGCGGGTCGCGCCCGACCGAGCCGAGGCGGCGCTGGAGATCGAGCGAAGAGACCTTCACGACGACGCCGTCGATCTCGAACTCAAGCTCTCCCCGGCGGCGCTGCCAGGAAAGGCACTGGGCGATCACCTCATCCTCGGAGCGCAGCTGGAGGATGTCGCGGTTGACGCGGAAGCCGTGCTCGCGCAGCCACTCCAAAGCCTCCCAGTGCGTGGTGAACGACAGCCCCTCGGTGACGCCCACCTGGTAACACCAGATCGACAGCGGCCGTTCTGCGGCGAGCGCTGGGTCGAGCTGGCGGACGGTGCCGGCGGCGGAGTTGCGCGGGTTCATGAAGGTCGAGAGGCCGGCCTCGGCGCGGCGCTCGTTGAGCGAAGTGAAGTCGCGCAGCGACATGTACAGCTCGCCCCGCACCTCAAGCAGCGGCGGCGCGTCATCGATGTGCAGCGGGATCGCGCGGATGGTGCGCAGGTTGTGGGTGATGTCCTCGCCGATCTCCCCATCCCCCCGCGTGACGCCCCGCTCGAGCACGCCATCGCGGTAGATCAGCGAGATCGCCAGGCCGTCGACCTTCGGCTCGACCACGTACTGAAAGCGCGGCGCGGAGATGCCCTCGCGCGCGAGGTGGTTGCGCATCCGCTCCACCCACGCGCGGAACTCGGCCTCCGAGCGGGCGTTGGAGAGCGAGAGCATCGGCTCCAAGTGGGCCACCTTCTCCAAGCGCCCGACCGGCGTGCCCCCGACGCGCTGCGTGGGCGAATCGGGCGTCAGCAACTCCGGGTGCGCGACCTCCAGCGCCCGCAGTTCGTCGAACAGCGCGTCGTACTCGTCGTCCCCAATGATCGGATCGTCGAGCACGTAGTAGCGGTGGGAGTGGTACTCCACCATCCGCCGCAGCTCGGCGATGTGCTGCGCAGGGTCGGGCAGGGGGGGCGCGTCCGCGCGCGTCATCGGAGCACCCCACCCGGTTGGGGGCGGGGCGTCGTGCCCCGCCACGGTCGCCATATCCCGCGATCTCCGGAGGTCATGTCCACGCCTCCTCGACGGCCTCCGTCACCTGCGCTGTCACGCCTACCAGACTACCGAGGCGCGCATGCACCCACGAACGAGGCGCCGCGGGGAGCCATCGCGACTAGCGAAGCGTGAACGACTCGGTGCTGATCCTCCTGTGCCGTCCCGTCCCGCCGATCACTGTGAGCGTGTACTTGCCCGGCTGGAGCTTGCGCAGAGGCAGCAGCCGCAGGCTCGTGCGCCCATGCTCCACCCGTGCTGTCCCGGCTGCGTACACCACGCCGTGACGGGAGAGCGTCGCCTGTGCGGCCGACCCCGTAGTCGTGAACTTGACCGTGCCCGAGACGAGCTTGGTGGTGCAGCGCTGCTTGCCTTTGACCGTCTTGCACGTCACGAGCTCGACCTGACCCGCGGGGCCCGCTGGACCCTGGGCGCCGGTCGGACCTGCTGGACCCTGAGCGCCGCCGCCGGCAGCGCCTTTTTCGCCGGCCGGACCGATGGGACCGACCCCGCCTTCGTTGCCGGTCGCTCCCGCGTTGCCGGCCATGCCTTCTTTGCCCGCTTTCAAGAACACGGCGGTGACATCGGTGGTCGCGGCCCTCTCCACCCTGCAGGTCGTCGCCGATATCGGCGTACACCCGATCCAACCGGCGAATTCGTAGCCCGCGCCGGCTTTGCCCGCCGTCAGCGTCACTTCGCCTTCGAATTCATGCGTGCATTCCGCTGTCGAACATGTGAGCCCAACGGGCGTCGAGGTGACTTCGCCTTCGCCCGTGACGAACACGGTGAGCGGGAAACGCGCGGGCGGGCCCTGGTAGATGAACACTTCCCCGTTGCCGGCGTCGGACACATAGACCGCACCGGTCTTTTCATTGACCGCGATGTTTTCGATCATAGTCGAGAAGGTCCCCGAGCCGAATTCGCCTCCGGTCCTCACCGGGGTGGGCATCGCGAACCCTTCCATCACCCGCCCATGGATCGCCACGTAGCCTATGTCGGTCGCGCGGTCGATCCCGTCCGCGCCCGCGCCTTCGACTTCAGGCACTTCCGTCACCTTTTCGGCGCTCGCCGCCGTATCGGAGCCGCGCCAGATCTCGGCTGGCCCTGGTCCCGCGAGCTTGCCTTCGGGGTCCCCGTACAGGAAGATGTCACCGCGGGCATCGACCACAACGCTCCGCTCGGACCCTGTCACCGGGAAGCTCGCGATTTCCGCCGTGCCCCCGTGCGAGAACTCACGGACCATTTTGGCGCCGGGATCGCTCACGTAGACATCGCCGTTTGCATCTGTGGCAACACCTTCGGGTTCCGTGAACGGCGTCGCCGATTCTCCAACCTGCGATTCGTATTTGAATTCGTCCCCGTTCAGCTTGAACCGATCGACGACTTCATGCCCCCGATCGACCACGTAGATGGAGCCCGCCGCCGGGCTGGTCGAGTTGTCCACGGCGATGCCAACCCACTCCTTTTTGAAATCAAAGCTTTTGGCGGGCGTGTGTTCGCCAGAGAACGCCGTCGGCACGCCGCCAGCAGGCGCGCGCCCCCGTTCGCCGAACACGTGGACCGCGTCGAAGTCTTCACCGCTTTCGGGGACGAACACGTTCCCGGTGGATTCTTCGACCGCGAGGCCCGTCGGCCTTTCAAAGAGCCCAAAGCTGTGGAGGTAGGTAGCGGGCGAGGCCAACGCGCTTGCGCTCGTCAACGCCAGCACGGCCAGCGCTGCACACACCGACACAAGCGTGGCAAGGACACGACGACGTGAGACGGCGGCTCTACTCGACATTGCGAGACCCCCTGACGAACCCCAACCGGTGAGGCATGATGGACATAACCTCCTGCGCCCCGCCACGCCCGCAGACGTGATGCCTGCAACCGGGCAGTG